>CAYPCV010000238.1:0-4134 GCA_964409295.1 uncultured Sulfurovum sp. | reverse complement strand
GTCTGTTCCATTGGAACTTCTTCTATTGCTACGACAGAACAGTTATATTTTTCATACACTTCAACCATTTGAGACAAAACACCCTCATCACTATGGCATAAATCATCGGCTAATACTACAGCAAATGCTTCATTTCCAATGAGAGTTTCTCCTGTAAGAATAGCATGTCCTAGACCTTTCATCTCAATTTGTCTAGTATAAGAAAAAGTACATCTAGTAATTAAAGCACGAATTTCGCTTAAAAGAGACTCTTTACTTCCCCCTTTTATCTGATGCTCTAACTCATATGAAATATCAAAATGGTCTTCAATTGCTCTCTTCCCTCGACCACTAACAATTGCCATGGTCTTAATACCTGCCTCTACAGCCTCTTCAACCCCATACTGAATTAATGGTTTAGTTAAAATAGGAAGCATCTCTTTGGGGGTTGCCTTTGTTACAGGAAGAAACCGTGTTCCATATCCTGCAGCAGGGAATAGACATTTACTTATCATTTTTTATACCTCTTTTATATTATTTTTAAACTCAATAGCTTTCTCAATACGAGAGATTGTCTCATCAACACCTAAAATTGCCATAATCTCATCAAGCCCTGAACCTGTCATAGAACCTAGTAAACTTACGCGTAAAGGTTGTCCTATTTTCCCAAAGCCTATCTCTTTTTTAACAACTAATGCTTCGATTACAGCATGATATTCAGAAGGTACCGTTGTTTTACTCTCTTTTAACAAAACTATAAACTCCAATAAAATCTCTACAGCCTCGCCTTTAAATGCTTTTTTAAAATTTTTAGCATTGTATTCTATAGGAGCATTTAAAATCAGATTAACCTGTTCTGCCAACTCTACCATAGTTTTAGCACGCTCTTTTGTTGCATTTAGAATCAAATCTAATTTTTCATGAGCTGTAATATCGACACCGTACTCTTTTAAAAGCTCTGCTAATTTTCTATGCTCCATATTTTTAATATAGTGTGCATTTAACCAAAGTAATTTATCTAAATTATAATTTGAAGAGCTTTTATTAATATTTTTAGGGTCAAAGAGTTCAATCATCTCATCAATAGTAAATATCTCTTGGTCGCCATGACTCCACCCTAAACGTACCAAAAAGTTTAGAAGAGCTTCAGGAAGATAACCTAAAGCTTTATACTCCATTACATCTGTTGCACCGTCTCGTTTAGAGAGTTTTTTACCCTGCTCATTATTAATCATAGCAACATGATAAAAGTTTGGTAGTTTGAACCCAAGAGCTTCATAAACAACAATTTGTTTTGGAGTATTATAGAGATGGTCATCTCCACGGATTACATCGGTTAAACCCATAAGAGCATCATCAATCGCTACGACAAAGTTATAGGTTGGTACGCCACCTGCTCTTGCAATCACAAAATCATCTACTTCAGAAGAGGCAATGGTTATCTCGCCTTTTACACCATCATTAAAAACTATATTTCCTTCAAGAGGTGCTTTGATACGAATAACAGGTTCAACGCCCTCGGGTGGTGTACCTATAAAATCACGATAACGACCATCGTAACGTGTTCGCTCTTTTTTTGCCATCTGTTCTTCCCGAAGTAAAGAGAGTTCTTCTTTACTCATGTAACATTTATAAGCTTTCCCCTCTGCCAATAACTGTTCTATATAGTTTGCATAGAGGTCAAAACGTTTTGACTGGTAAAAAGCTTCGCCATCATACGACATCCCCACCCAATTAAATGCTTCTAAAATAGCCTCTACAGCTTCTTCTGAGTTACGGGCTAAATCCGTATCTTCAATACGAAGTAGAAACTCTCCTTTATTTTTTCTAGCCCAAAGCCATGAAAAAAGGGCTGTTCTTAATCCTCCAATATGCAAATAGCCTGTTGGAGATGGTGCAAAACGTGTTGTTGTCATAATAGGTTAGCCTTCTATAATAAATTCATAAAGAATTATACCAAACTAACAAATTTTAATCGCTTATTTGCTAAAATAAATAACTATTTACAAGGAAGGTTCTTTTTGAAAAAATTCTATTTACTTTTGCTACTAAATTTACCACTATTTTCAGATGCTCTTCTAGACACATTGAATAAAAAACTTCCTGGTAAATCATTTATATCCTTAGGTCTTGTTCAACAAATTTCAAATAATTATCACAACAGCCAAGCCTTAAATTTAAATTATAGTTTTATACACAGAAAGAAATTTGGTATAGAACTAGGATATACACAATCAATTGATGAAGCAAAGCATAAACACTTAAGCAAAACAACTGATTTTTCCTCTATTTCTATTTTAGCAAACTATTTACTTGTACTTGATAAACATGTAGGAATAAAAGCTAAAGCAGGCTATGCAAAAAATAAAAATGCTGAAGATGGACTCTCTTATGGGGCTGAACTTATCTTTCAAGTTACAAAAACAACTGGTCTAAGCATGAGCTACCAACAGATGAATAAAGATATGAAATACCTTATGATAAATACAGTTTACAGATTGAAACATTAGTTTACAGTTAAAAATATTTATTTCTTACCCACTTTATAGGAAAATTAATGTAAAATGACTTATAATTAATTTTTAAGTGATATATTATGATAATATTAGGGGACAGATACACCTTTTCTAAAATAGAACTAGAACGTCTAAAAAAACGTTTTTCAGACATTACTCATATATCTTATAAAAATAGAGGTTCAAGAGAGTGCATATGTAAAGTAGAAAAGCTCTTAAAAGACTCTAATGTAACCTTGATTGTTCTCAATACAAAAATAAAACTTCCCCATAAATTTTTAACCTACCTTACAAAGCTAGAAGAGAAAGGGATTACCTACATTTCATTAGAAAGATTTTTAGAAAAGTATTTAAATAAATGTTTTATTGATAATAATTCTAATGGAAAATCTTCTCTTGAAAAGATATATCCCTATACACCTTTTCAATTTTGCCAAAAACGTTTTGTTGATTACAGTGCAGTTGCTCTTCTTTTACCTATTTTATCGCTCTCTATACTCTATACTTGGTTTAGAATAAAAAAAGAGTCTCCTGGACCTATATTTTTTAGACAAGCACGAGTAGGACTATCTGAAAAAGAGTTTACCTGTATCAAACTACGTTCTATGCATCTAAATGCCGAAGAGGATGGTGCAAAATTTGCAGAAAAAAATGATCCAAGAGCTTACCCTTGGGGTAAAAAGATTAGAGATAATAAAATGGATGAGCTTGTGCAACTTTGGAATGTTTTTAAAGGAGAGATGCACTTTGTAGGCCCCAGGCCTGAGCGAAAAATATGGACAAAAGAGTTTAAAAAATCAATTCCATACTATAATCAACGCCATGTTGTAGCTCCTGGTATTACAGGATTAGCACAGATTAAATATCAGTATGGTTCAGGAAAACTAGATGCAGAACAGAAACTAATGTATGACCTATATTATATAAAACATTGGAACCTTATCTTAGAGATAAAAATTATTTGGAAAACAGCTCTTTTTGTTTTAACCAAAAAGAGAGAAGATTTATCAAATTTTTAATTTAAATGGTTTTAACACTATACGAACAAATTTTCTTGTACGAGGTAGTAGATACCCCTTCAAATCAACTCTATATCTATAAAATCTGCTATTAAAGTAATGTTCTTGCTCCTCTTTTAACTCTTTTAGTGTCTGCTCTACTTCACAAAACTCTCCTGTTTTTGGCGAAATATATCGAGGGAAAAGAATTAGTGTTGCACCAACAAGCTCATCTAAACTCAATTTTCGATTTCGTCGCTCACACTTACGGTAATCAGTCGTCAATCCCCAACCTGCATAAAAAGGCATACCATAGGTAAAGACAGCTTTTCCACGCAACAGAGCATCAAATCCTGCTCCAGAGGTTAAGGTATGTATTTCATCACTTACAGCGATACATGAATCTATACTAATATCTGTCTGAATCTCATTAGCACACTTATCTGTTATCTCTTTAGAAATATGCCCTACCCTATTTCCTGAAAGCACATCAGGATGAGGCTTATAGATAATATAAGCATTAGGATTTCGCTCTTTTACCATCTCTAATAAATCACTATTATTCAGTCCAAAAGCTCCAAACTTAATAGACATATCATCTTCGACCTGTCCAGTAACTAAAATAACTTTTTCATATTTAT
>CAYPCV010000237.1:0-8255 GCA_964409295.1 uncultured Sulfurovum sp. | reverse complement strand
AACGACTAGATGAGTTAGAAAAATGATAAAAATAAATAATGAGCATTTGGAACAGTATGCTAAAGAGCATTATAAGCATCTCAAAGATAAGTTAAAAGAGTTTCCAACAGATTGTAAATACTCTTTAGAAGAAGTTATCATAGCAAAGCCTGAAAAGTTAGATGAGATAGCCCAGTGGGGTAAAGATAAAGTTGAAGTGTATGAGTTTATAATAAGTAAGTATAAAAACTTTACAACAAAAAAAGATGAATATGATGCTTATGATTTGGCAAAAAAGTTAAATATAAATGTTTGCCCTTATTGTAATATTAACTCGACCTATACGGTTATAAAAGAAGATGAGAAAAAAATAACACGACCAGAGTTTGACCATTTTTATGACAAAGCTAAAAATCCTATATTGGCACTCTCTTTTTATAATCTTATTCCCTCTTGCCATACTTGTAACTCTACTTTAAAAGGAAGTGAAGAGTTTTCTATGAAGAAGTATTTGAACCCTTATGCTGATAGTTTGGATGAGGTGGCAAAGTTTCATTTGCAAATAGAAAATAGTAAGTTTTATCATTCAGTAGATGGTTTTAAAGTGAAGTTAGAGACAGAAGATGAGAGAGCAAAGAATAATGTTAAATGTTTTGAGCTTGATACACTGTATGAAAACCACAAAGATATAGTACTAGAACTCATTCAAAAAGAAGCCATCTACAACGAAAGCTACTTAGATGAACTCCTAACCCAATATGAAGGTACACTCTTTAAAAACAGAGAAGATTTACAACGCCTTATAAGTGGTGGGTATGTAAGTGATGAGGAGATAGGGAAGAGACCTCTTTCTAAACTTGTTAAAGATATTTCAGAAGAGTTAGGATTAAAATGAAAAAACAACTTTTTTTAACCCAAACTGACACCACCATTGGGTTTGTTTCGCAAGATGCTTCTAAAATAGATAGGGCTAAAAAACGGCTTCCTGATAAACATTATATTCGGGTTGTGAACTCTTTAGAGACTCTAAACAGCTTTACTCGTGTTCCAAATGCTCATAAAAATAGGGTTCGTCGTGCTAAACAGACCACGTTTATTATGCCTAATGGTCTGTCGTTTCGTGTGGTAAAAGGGACAGAACATAATATTTTACTTGATAGAATCAAATGGCTCTACTCATCTTCGGCTAATTTAAGTGGGGCAGTGTATGATGCAGAATACGCTAAAGATAAAGCAGAGGTACTTGTGAGTTTTCCTCTGGTAGAAGAAAGGATGGCTTCTAAGATTTATCGTTTGGGTCAAAAAAGGATGATAGGGGTTCGTTGATGAAAGCGATAATAAATGCGAAAATAATTATGGATAAAGAGGTTCTAACAGGATATAACTTACTTTTTTCCAAAAACAAAATTGTTAGAATAACCAAAGAGCTACCCATTTGGGCAGAGCCTATTGATGCAAAGGGCTTGTATCTGTCAGCAGGGTTTATAGACATACATATTCATGGCTCAAATGGATTTGATGTGATGGATGCAACATCTGAAGCTTTGGAGGGGATAGCCAAAAGTATTGTACAGACAGGAACTACCTCTTTTTTGGCAACAACCATGACTATGAGCCAAGAGAATATAGAGCGTGCTTTAGAGAATATCCAAAAATTTAAAGTTAACGATACAGCGAAAATTTTAGGGGTGCATTTAGAAGGACCTTTTATTAATCCTACTAAAAAAGGGGCTCAAAATGAAGCCTATATTCAACGACCTAATTTTGAGTTGATAGAACCCTATATGGAGAGTGTAAAAATGATAACACTCGCTCCAGAAGTAGAGGGGGCAAAAGCATTTATGGCGTATTTACAAGAGCATTATCCACATGTTTTATTGAGTATTGGACACTCAAATGCTTCGTACCAAGAGAGCAAAGAGAGCTTTTCTAATGGGGTTTCGCATGCTACCCATCTGTTTAATGCAATGAACCCTTTGCACCATAGAGAACCTGGTATTGTAGGGGCTGTTTTGGAATCAGATAGAGTCTCTTGTGATATTATTGCTGACTTAATTCATATTCATCCCTCTTTTTTCTCGATGCTATATAAAGTAAAACAAGAAAATTTACTCTTGATAACCGATGCCATGAGAGCAGGGTGCTTGTGTGCAGGGGTTTCTGAAATTGGTGGTCAAAAAGTGATTGTCAAAGAGGGAGAAGCACGACTAGAAGATGGAACATTAGCAGGGAGTGTTTTGAAAATGAACGAAGCATTAAGAAATTTTTATAAATATGCAGATATTTCACTACCTAAGTTGATTGCAATGGTCACCTCTGTACCTGCTAAAAAAATGGGCTTAAAGCTAGGAAGATTAGCAGAGGGCTACCCTGCTGATTTAGTCTTGTTTGATAAATCGTTTGAGATACACAAAGTCTATATCGAAGGTAAAGCGTTTAATTTACCGAATTAATCGTCATTAACCGACAAGAGTTCTCTAAAATTGCTACTTTTTTGACCATTTCGGTTAAATCTCTGTCATAAGATATAAGCCCAAAACCCTTGATAAGAAGTAGATGATAGCTGTTGTTATTTTTTAAATAGTTACTAATCTCTTGGGGGGCTCGGCTTTCCCAATCATTGAAGTTTTTTGGGTCGTAGACGGGGATTTCTTTTAGAATAGTTTGACCGTAGTAGTCTTGTGGTACAACCAATGAGTGGTCGAGTGAATAGGCTGTGGTATATGGGGGCATGGTATACGAGATGTACTTAGCATTGGGTAGAAGGGAATAGATTGCTTGGTGGATGTTGGCATCTACCGAGGCATCTTTCCATCGGTAATCTTTTTTGACGTTACATGTTAGTTGAATAAATTGCTTTTCGTCTACTTTGTCTAAAATTGCCTCTTTCCTATTGATTATAAACGAGTTTGATGCAACTTTTGCAGAGATAGAGCCGTGAAATACGCCAAAATAATTTTTGGAAAACATAGAAGAAGAGATTCTTTTTAGCTCATCGATGAGGTGTCTGTCCATTAAAAAATACCCTTATTATCTATTTTTGCTATTATATCATTATTATTTTTTATTATACAAAGGTTAGAGATGAACATACCTCATATCCCCGTGTTGTTAGCAGAAGTGTTGAGTGGATTTTCCAAAATTAAAGAGGGATATTTTGTCGATTGTACCTTGGGTTACGCTGGTCACTCTGAAGCAATGTTGGAAAACTATGAACAGATTAAACAGATAGGAATTGATAGAGACGATGAAGCATTGGCATTTTCCAAAGAACGATTGACCCCTTTTGCTGATAGAAGTACGCTCTACAAAGGAACATTTGCTACAACTTTACCAACCCTAGAAGAGACACCGATTACAGGATTGTTGGCAGATTTTGGTGTTTCGTCATTGCAACTTGACAAAATGGACAGAGGATTCTCGTTTGAGAGTGAAACTTTAGATATGCGAATGGACAGTTCGGCAGAACTTTCTGCTTATGAAGTGGTCAATGAGTATAGTCAAGAGAAGTTGGAGTATATTTTAAACCATTATGGAGAGGTACGTTCTTATCGACGTGTCGCTTCGGCTATTGTTGAAGCTAGGTCTAAAAAAACGATAGAGAGTGGAAAAGAGTTAGCTGATGTGATTTGTACGGTTATTCCTCGTGGGGGGAAGATACACCCTGCAACGCTCTCTTTTCAAGGAATTCGTATCGAGGTCAATAATGAGCTGGGCGAAATTGAGGGGCTTTTAGATGTGTTGGAAGAGAAGTACAAAGCAGGAGAGTTAAATGGTACAATTGTTTCACTTATTACCTTTCACTCCTTAGAAGACCGATTGGTTAAGAACAGATATAAGAAGTGGTCAACGGCGTGTATTTGTGATGCAGAGGCGATGAGGTGTACCTGTGGTAAAAATCATCAACTCGGAAAAATGTTGGTACGAAAACCGATTACAGCTACTAAGCAAGAGCTAAAAATTAATGCCCGTTCGCGTTCGGCAAAGTTGAGAACATTTATTTTTAAAGGTTAAGAATGGAAGAGATACAAAAAAAAGAGGATGGCGTAACAGGAAGCATGGTTTTAATAACGGTGTTTTCGATTGCTCTAGTTCTATTATTATTAATTCCTAATATCTACTTAGATAATCAAATCTATTATGAAAGCCGACAAATTTCTCATTTACAATCGTTGAAAATTACGTTTCAAGAGGAGCAGGTATTAATCAAAAATCGTTTAGAGAAGATACACTCTAAAGAGAACTTATTGACACAAGATGTAAAGTAGTTTAGATGATTAGAAAGTTTCTTGAATTTGCTATAGACCGTCCTGTTTTGAACCATTTGGTTATGGTTTTGATGATTATTATGTCTATTTTTGCCTATAAATCTATTCCTAAAGAGATTTTCCCCCCTTCTCAACTTGATCAAGTTGCTATTGCTGGCACGTATGCAGGTGCAAGTGCTGATGTGCTTGAGAAGATGGCAGTAAAAGGGATTGAAGATGAGCTAAAAGGGTTGGCAGAGATTGATACAGTCTATACCACTATTCAAAATGGTGTTTTTTCAATCAGTGCAGATATTGTTTCAGGAAATGATAATCAGATGGTATTGGGAGAGGTTAAAGATATTATCTCTAAGTTACGACGTGATTTACCCTCGGATATGGATGAGCCTATTGCAAAGATAAAGGTTCATGACTATCCCTTGATTTTGATTGCTATTGCAGGCGATGGCTCGATGAAAGAGTTGGTTGATGCAGGAGAGGATTTAAAAAATAGAATCACACTGATTTCTGATTTAAGTGAAGTGATGATTCGTGGAGAGTCTGATGAAGAGATTCTTATTGTATTAAACCAAGAGAAAATTGATGCTTATGGGCTTTCTAAATCGGCAGTCTATTCGGCTATCTCTTCGCTCTCTTCCATTTTTCCTGTAGGGACAATTAAAGAGAAAGGAAACCATCTCTATATCTCGACGATTAATGGCGAAAAGAGTAAAAAAGCTCTTGAAGAGAGCATGCTTTCGGTCAATGGTAAACGTTTTTATCTTGGCGATATTGCAAATGTAAAAGTAGGTCTGGCAGAGCCAAGTCAGCTATCTCACTTTAATGGTGTTCCTAATATCTCTTTGGACATTAAAAAGACCAAAGATGGTAACGCCATTGCTTTGACCAAAGAGATTCGAGCAGTACTAAAAGAGTTTAATAAAAAGTATCAAGGAAAAGTGAGCTTTGAAGCCTATACCGATACCTCGATTTGGATTAAAAATCGTCTAAATTTGGTCTCTTCCAATATTTTATTTGGGCTGATTATGGTTATTTTGGCTCTCTTTTTAACCCTGAATATTCGTATTGCTTTAGTAGTGGGAATTGGTATTCCTGCTTCGTTTATGATTACTATTATCTCTTCAGAGATGATGGGATACAGTCTAAATATGCTAAGTTTGATGGGGGCATTAATTGCTTTGGGAATGTTGGTAGATGAAGCCATTGTTGTGGCTGAAAATATCTATCGACACATTGAGATGGGGAAAACACCTAGGCAAGCCTCTATTGATGGGGCGAGTGAGATGTTTCCTGCAATTTTAACGGCAACGATGACCACCATTTTTGCCTTTTTACCACTACTGATTATGACAGGAAAAATGGGGGTTTTTATGAAAATCCTTCCTATTATGATTTCTATTTTGCTTCTCTCTTCGCTTTTTGAGGCATTTTATTTTTTACCACTGCACGCCAAAGAGTTCTTTTCTATAGGAAAAGTAGATAAAACCAAACATAAAGAGAGTGCATTATGGAAGGGATTAAAAGCTTTTTACAGAGCTATTTTGGCTCTTTTATTACGATTTAAAAAGTCATCTCTTCTTATTTTAGTTGTCTCTATTTTGTTGGGAACGGTGGGGATGATAAAGATTAGTAAAGTGCAGTTTATGCCAGAGTTCGATGTGCAACAAGTTCAGCTAAATGGGGTGGTAAATATTAACAATACCTTAACCGATACAGAAAAGTATGTAACGATGATTGAGAAAAGATTAATAGAATATCTTGATAAAAATGCAGTCGATTCTGTTACCTCAGCTATTGGATTCAAGATGAATCCTGACCAGAGCTTTAATTTGGGAGATAACCTTTTTCATATTTTTATAAACTTGCATGAAAAAGCTCCTGAAAATCTTTTTGATACCTATGTGAATCCTATTTTTTCACTAGAATACGATGATTCTGATATGGTACGAACCAAAAAAGCACAGCTTATCGCAAAAGAGATTCAAGAGGGTCTTTTAGACGAGATGAGAGAGATGGAAGTAGATGGAGAGAAACTTTTTGAAGAGTTTAATGTCTACACCCAACAGACAGGAATGGTTGGGAACGATATAGATATTGGTTTCTCGGATTCAAATCATAAAAAAGTAGAAAATGCTCTACTTTTGGTAGAAAATGAACTTCGTAAGATTAAAGGAGTTTCGGATATTGGAGACAATGCCAAAGAGGGAGAAAAAGAGTTAAAACTGCGTGTCAATGAGTATGGGCAATCTTTGGGTTTGAGTGAAGGGTACATTACCTCGGCTCTGCGTGGTTCATTTTTTAAAGCAGAGTATGGAAAAATGTTCAACGATGAGGGGCTTCTTCGTATTAAAATAGAAGATAAGTTTAAAGACTCTGCAAGCAGTATTAAAGAGTTTAAATTGACCACACCCGATGGAACAGTTGTTGTTCTTAGTCAAGTTTGTGATTTTTATTATAAAAAATCCTTTGTACGTATTTTTAAAGAAGATGCAATGAAAGTCAACTCTCTTTATGCTCGTGTAGACAAAGATATAACCGTTCCTGCTGAAGTTATGAAACAGTTAACTCCACTTTTAGAGAAGATAGAAAAAGATGGAGTAAAAGTGATTATAAAAGGAGAGCAGAAAGCAAATAGCCAAATTATGAAAGAGATGATGCAAGCAATGGTTATTGCGATGTTCTTAATCTTTATTACTTTGGTGTGGATGTTTAACTCTTTTTGGCAACCTTTGATTATTTTGGCGATTATTCCTCTATCTATTTTAGGGGTTTTGGTGGGTACAAAAGTGATGGGATTAAACCTAACCATGACAGGTGCAATGGGAATGGTCGGTCTAGCAGGAGTGGTGGTTAACGATGGTCTGATTATGCTTGAATTTGTACGAAGAGGAAAGAATTATGAAGAGATACTCGATTTAGCAGGGCAACGTCTACGACCAATTATCTTGACCTCGATTACCACGGTATTGGGTCTCTCTACACTTATATTCTTTGCCTCAGGACAAGCCCTAATTTTGCAACCCATGGCAATTAGTTTGGGCTTTGGAGTTGCATGGGCTACGGTATTGAACTTATATTTTGTTCCGTTGATGTATGCTGTGATTTATAGGGTTGATAAAAATGAGAAAAGAGGAGTCTTTTCTCTGTTTGGTTTTATTGGAAAGCTTTGGAGTAGACGAACTCAACGCTTTCATGAACAGTTGGATAAGAGGAGAAATTAAGGGTTGAGGATTTAACTCTACTCTTTCCCTTAAGATGCTAAAATACCCAAAAATTATTTAAGGCTGGCAATTGAACAGAGCATTACTATTATTGAACATGGGTGGACCTAATAATGTAGATGAAGTTGAAATGTTTTTACGAAATATGTTTTCAGATAAAAATATTTTGACAATGGACAGATACACAAGGGCTTTGGTACGAGAGATTATTATTTTTAATCGTATTGATGAGGTCAAAGAGAATTTTATCAAAAATTTAGGGGGAAAATCTCCTCTTCCTGCGTTGACCAATCAGCTGATAAAAAAACTCAAAACAAAGCTTGATATGCCCATTGCCCCTGCTATGCGTTATGTACCTCCTTTTGCAACGGATTCACTAAAAAAGTTTAAAGAAGAGGGGATTGAAGAGCTTATTTTATTTCCGATGTACCCTCAATACTCAACCACTACCACACTCTCTTCTGTAGAAGATATAGAAGCACGTTGCCAAGCCCTAGAATACAGCCCTAAAATAACCGTGATTGACCCCTATTATGATAATTATGAGTACATCTCTATGTCTGTCAAAAAAATTATGGATGCTCTAGGAGATAAAGCTTCTAAAGATTATGACTTATTACTTTCGGCACATGGTTTACCCATGAGCATTATAAAAGCAGGAGACCCCTATCAAAATCAAGTAGAAGCAAATGTTTCAGCTATTAAAATTTACTTGCATGAGCGTGGGATAGAGTTTAATAACATTAAATTAGTCTATCAATCAAAAGTAGGAAACTCTGCATGGCTA
>CAYPCV010000236.1:0-8443 GCA_964409295.1 uncultured Sulfurovum sp. | reverse complement strand
GCTGCCAACGGCGCATTGCCGCAGATCTCTCTGGCATTGTCAAAAATATGTTTGAGTGCGTTGAACGAATAGAAGTTGGTCGCTTCAAGCGGCCTGTGTTCTTTACCCACCATCTCTTTGCTGTCAAGATACTTTCTGTTCTTGTAGACTCCTGTACCCACGGCAGAGACAACACCCAGTCCGCCCTCTTTTGAGACAGTACCTGCCAGCTGATCCCATGAGATACCTACACCCATTCCTCCCTGGATGATCGGCTTCTCAATAGTGTATTTTCCTATTTTCAATGGTTCAAATGTCATGCCCCCACCTTCACTTTTGCAAATTTTCTCTTTCCTACCTGAAGAATATACTCCCCGTTTTCAAGATTGATCTTTTCATCGGAGATCTTCTCCTGATCGATCCTTACGGCACCCTGTTTGATATCACGTCTTGCCTGCGATGTAGAAGGCTCAATGCCTGCATCCACCAACGCTTTGCATATCCAGATACCCTCTTCTACTTCTACCTCATTCATATCGGAAGGAAGCTGATTGGCTTTGAAGACGTTATCGAACTCTCCTTTGGCTAGTTTAGCCAACTCTTCATTATAAAATCTTGTAACCAGTTCAAGTGCCAGATTCTCTTTAACCGTTTTAGGATGAAGTATTCCTTTTTCAACATCTTTTTTCATTGTTGCAATCTCTTCAAGAGACTTCTCACTCAAAAGCTCATAGTAACGCCACATCAACTCATCAGAGATGGAAAGTGTCTTGGCATAGATATCTTTGGGCTCTTCCGTGATCCCGATATAGTTGTTGAGCGATTTGCTCATCTTCTGAACTCCGTCAAGCCCTTCCAAAATAGGCATCATCAGTACAGCCTGTTCTTTATCAATTTCATAGGCACGCTGAAGGAATCTTCCCATAAGGAGATTGAACTTCTGGTCCGTTCCGCCGATCTCGATATCGCTGGCAAGTTCTACCGAGTCATAGCCCTGAAGCAGCGGGTAGATGAATTCTGAAATAGAAATACTCTGTCCAGATTTATAACGTTTTTCAAAGTCATCACGCTCTAGCATTCGAGCCACATTAAACGTGGTTGTTAACGCTACCATACCCGTTGCACCCAATGCTTCAAGCCATGTTGAGTTAAAAACAATATCCGTTTTTTCTCGGTCTAAGATAATAAAAGCTTGGTCTTGATAGGTTTGTGCATTTGCCATAATAGTATCACGGTCAAGCACTTTTCGAGTCTCACTTTTTCCTGTTGGGTCTCCAATAGTTGCTGTAAAATCCCCTACCAATAGTTGAATTCTAGCTCCATGAGTTTGAAATACTTTTAATTTCTGCATCAACACCGTATGCCCTACATGAAGGTCAGCTCCTGTTGGGTCAAACCCTGCTTTTACGGTATAAGTTTCGCCTGTCTCATAAAATTTTGTTACCAGTTTTTCAATACGCTCCATATCAATAATTTCAGCAGTCCCTCTACTAATCTCATCCAGTGCTATCTTTATCTTTTCTTTTGACATTTTTTCCCTCTATCTATTTTTTATTTTCTATACGCATCGTTCAATGAAATCATCTCAATGAGTTTCAATTTCTTACTTAGTTTCTCTTGAAGTCTCTTAGAGTTATGCTCTTTGGTCTCAACTTCAAGCTTACAAAACTCTGCACTCTCAGAGCTTTTAATTCCCAGTTCAATACTTAAGACATTCAAGTCTAAATTGGCAAGTTTGTGTAACAACTCAGCCAATATTCCTGGACGGTTTTGCAACGAGATAATCAATCTATAACGTGCTGTTTTTTCATTGACCCATGTTACAAAAACCATTGGGTTATTGGCTTTCATCAGTTTATACGCCTCTTGACAAAACTTATGATGAATCACTACTTTATCCTCTTCGGCAAAAGCTACAATTTCATCGCCCATTTTAGGGTGGCAACAGTAATCAAACTCTACTTTTTCTATCTTTTCAGTTGAGATAAATCTAAAGTTTTCATCTACACTCTCACGAGGATAGACAAAATTATCTGCAAGTTCTGGTAATTTTTCAAGAAATTTATTTAAAACATCTTTATAAATCTCTCGATTTGAAGTCATTTTATACGCATTATCTTTTAAGGTACAGCCATCAAACATCTCGACAATTTTTGCTCTATCTACTTTGGTTAGGAAGGTCAAAATATTAATTGCCGAGAGATGATTACACTCTTTTAGTTTATGGCGACAGGCACTTTTTATACCCTCTTTTGCTCTTGAAGTTCTCACTGTATCTAACCAAGAACAGTGTACTTTTGCATTTTCTTTCGTTGAGATACGAACAATATCTCCATTTTTCAAAGTTGTCAAAAGAGAAGACTTTACTTTATTAACCAAAGAAGAGACAGCTTTATTCCCAATTTCAGAATGCACAGCATAGGCAAAATCTAATGCTACAGAATCACGAGGCAAAGTATAGTGGTCTCCAGCAGGGGAAAAGACCGAAATATCGTCTGAAAACAAATCCCCTTTTGCCAAAGAGTAGAACTCTTCAACCGAATCATTTTGATATTGCAGACCTTCTAGCCACTCTAAGTTAACTTTTTTTGCATCGCTACGTCCATCTTTATATCGCCAATGAGCTGCAATTCCATACTCAGCCGTTTTGTGCATATCAAAGGTTCTAATTTGAGCCTCTACAATACCATCATCATTAAATAGAGTTGTATGAATTGTACTGTATCCATTCTCTTTCGGAAGAGTTATATAATCTTTGAATCGTGAAATAATTGGTTTATAATTTAAGTGCAAAGAGCCAAGAACTTTATAACAATCAATATCATCATTAACCAAAATACGAATTGCGATTAAATCCAAGATTTCATCGATTCCAATTCCTTTTCGTTGCATCTTTTGATACATCGAATAGTAATGTTTTACTCGACCAAAAACTTCAGAAGACTCCTCTTTAAACCCATTTTGCTTCATCAAATCATTAATCTTAGCAACAAAAGTATTTAACTTCAAATGAAGATTTTGAGTATTTTCTTGAATATATGAATCAATCATTTTATAGGCATCAGGGTAAATATAGTAAAAACTTAAATCTTCTAAACGATTCTTTAACTGTGAAATTCCCAAACGATGAGCAATAGGAGCATACACGACCATGGTCTCTTCAGAGATACGTAACTGTTTTTCACTAGACAAAGCCTCTAGTGTCGTCATGTTATGAAGTCGGTCACAAAGCTTAACCACTAAAATACGCACATCTTTAATCGAAGATAGCAACATTTTTCGAAAGGTTAATGCTGAAGTTATCAATTTTTTATTTGAAGAAGATGGAATTAACTCTTCATCTCGAATCACTTCAATTTTAGTTAAACCCTGCACTAAAAAAGCAATATCTTCTCCAAAAATCTCACGAATCTCTTCGATTGTATACTCTGTATCTTCCACAACATCATGAAGCAGTGCTGAAATAATCATCGTCTCATCATCAGAGATTAATGCTGTAATCGTTGCGACTAAGATGGGATGGATAATATAAGGTTCGCCACTTTTACGCGTCTGTGTGCTGTGTGCTTGTTTTGCTAAATTTAAAGCTGTAGTGAAGAGTGAAGAGTAAGTCGGATGGTATTCTACAAGAAGCTTTTCAGCCTCTTGCGTAGTAGTAATGCCCTGTGCTTTTTTTAATAAAGCCTCCAAAGTATTTACACCTCAGTACTAATAATAATTTTGCCTTCTGCAATTTCTACTAAAGCAATATCGGTAAATTTTTCAGTTTTAGGATCCATAGCAACCATAGGTGTTGCACCATTGGCAATAGCCGAAGCTCGTTTTCCAACTGCTGCTGCGAGCAAGTATCTATCAAAGTCAACTTTTTCTAATGCGATTGCTGTTAATTTCTCAATTTTCATATATTTTTATCCTTTTAAAATTATTATCTACTCTTCAACAACAGAACAGAGATTTCTATTACCCTGTACAATTGCCAAGAGATTCCCTTTTTCAAACATATTACAGACAATAATCGGTAGATTATTATCTTTTGCCAATGCGATTGAGGTGTCGTCCATTACTTTAATATCGTCAGACAACGCTTCATCATAGGTTAATGTTGGTAATTTTACGGCATCATCAAACTTGTTTGGGTCTCTATCATAAACACCATCAACTTTGGTTGCTTTAATAATGCACTCTGCTTCAATCTCAGAAGCTCTTAATGTTCCTGCTGTATCGGTTGTAAAATAAGGGTTACCTGTACCACCTGCAAAAACCACTACCCGACCTTTTTCAAGGTGTCTTTTAGCACGACGAACAATAAATGATTCGCCAATCTCTTGCATATCAATAGCAGAGAGAAGTCTTGCGTCTAAACCTGCATGTTCAAATGCTTCTTGTAGAGCAATGCCATTAATACAGGTTGCTAACATCCCCATATAATCGCCAGAAGTTCGTTTAATAACTCCATCAGCAGCAGCTGAAACACCACGGATAATATTTCCACCACCAATAACAACAGCTACTTCAATATCATTATCAATTAACAATTTAATCTCTTCGGAAATGAAATGCAAGATTTGAGTGTCAATACCATAGCCATTTTCGCCTGCTAATGCCTCGCCTGAAAACTTAACCAGTACTCTTTTTTTTACCATAACTTATGACCTCTGTTTTAAAAGGGGATTTTACCCAAACGCTCTTAAAACTGGTTGATTATACTTATGTTATAATACACAAAAAAATAAAAAGAGTTAAAATGACAAGCTTAACAGAAGAAGAGAGAGCAATTATAGAAAATAGTATTCGAGAAATTCCAGATTTCCCTAAAAAAGGTATTGTGTTCAAAGACATTACAACCATGTTAAATAACCCCGAAGCATTTAAAACACTCATGAATCATTTAAATGAACGTTACAAAGAGTACAACCTTGATTATGTTGCAGGAATAGATGCACGAGGCTTTATATTTGGAGCTATTTTAGCTGACCGATTAAACATTGGCTTTGTACCCATTCGTAAAAAAGGAAAACTTCCCTATACAACAGTTGCTGAAAAGTACTCATTAGAGTATGGATTTGATGAAGTTGAAGTGCATATTGATGCGTTTCCAAAAGAGAATGCACGAGTACTCCTAATAGATGACCTCATAGCAACAGGAGGAACAGCAAAAGCAGCTGTATCACTAATTAAAAAAGTTGGGGCAAATTGTGTTGAAGCCTGTTTTATATTAGAATTAGATTTTTTAAATGGGCGTGATGGGATAGATACTGATGTCTACTCTGTGATACATATAGACTAAAGATTATTTAAAGAGGTCGAATTATTTTTTTAATCTCTTTAGGAAGATGAGCAAAAGGCATCTTTTGAACTCTCTTCTTCTCATTGTATACAATGAGAACTTCAACATCCATACTGTTAAGGTTTAGACTCAAAACTTTAATTGTCTCTTCTTTACTTATAAAGCTAATATTCTGATTTGAGAAATCTACCGTTTTTTTCTTTTTTGCCATAATTTTTATTTTCTGAATTGTGAGTTTATTTTGAGAGTGGCTCCGGATGCAGGATTCGAACCTGCGACCAAGTGATTAACAGTCACCTACTCTACCGCTGAGCTAATCCGGAACATATAATAAGTTTAAAATTTTGTAAAATGGCTCCGGATGCAGGATTCGAACCTGCGACCAAGTGATTAACAGTCACCTACTCTACCGCTGAGCTAATCCGGAACATTTTGTCCACATGTTTTGTGGAGTGCGATTATAGACAAAAACACCTTTTATGTCAAGGGGTTTTTGATTTTTTTTAAGAATTTAGCACAAAAAAGTCATATCCACTACTATTTAACATTTTTATCTTTTCATTATCAATTAGAATTTTTAATCTCTTTTTACTTATATCATCAAAAAGTACATCTATATCTTCTTGTGTCAATGGACGTTTTTTTATTGTCTCTAAAATTTCTTGATTTGAATATGCAGATGGTTTCTCTACAACTTTTTTTCGTGAAGCAATATAAATAGGTAAAGAGCTATCAAAGGTCAAAGAGATTTCTCGTAACTCTTCATAACTCAAGGCTTCTACTTTATAAGCTGGTGGTCTATCAATCGTTCCAATATCAATACGTGTAGGATTTAGCTTCAATAAGTATTCATTAAGTTTCTCTATCTCTTCAAGACTATCATTAATCCCTTTTACCATCAGTATCTCTATAATTAATGCTTTAGAAAATTTTGAGCGAAAAAGTAACATACCATCTTTGATAGATTCAATATTTATACTCTTATCTGCACGGTCTAATCGTTTTAGACAGCGTGCTGTAGCACAATCTAAAGAGAGCTTAACCGTATCAAACTTCATTAATGCCTCTTGTGTTTTCTCGTTATAAATCATCGCTGAATTAGAGAGTATCAGAGTTTTGATATTGCCTTTAATCTTATCTATTTCATTCATCAATTCAAACAGATGGGGATATAGTGTGGGTTCGCCATTTGCTGTAACCGTCAAGGCATCAATATCTTGATGCTCGGCTAATGACCCTTTTAACACTTCCATAATCTCTTTTACTGAAACAACATCTTCATAAGACTCCATCGTCTTAGCAGGTTCAAGCTCACAATAGAGACAATCAAAATTACACTGCTTCTTAGAAGGACTCAAATCAATCCCCAAGGATTTTCCAAAACGTCTAGAGTTTACTGGACCAAATATTATATTCATCTTTTACCTTTTGTTACTTTAATCTTTTAGTTGTAACATTATAAAGCTTTTTTCTTGTTTTATTAAACTTTACGGAAAATCAATCTTTTAGCAACTCTTAACTCCAATAAAAATTCCACCATTGGAAATGATGAAACAAGGAGATAATAAAAAATTAAGATTGGCACTCTTTTCAATTTGATTTTGAGTAAGGAAATCTTTTTTCAAGGTATGCTAAATTAATTTTATCGAAATATTCTCTCTTAAAGCTTTCTGTGAAAAAACAACATTAATAAAAAAGCACAATTATAATAAATGTAAAAAAATAAAATTGTTACGAAAATAAACATAATTATCTGAAATATAAAAATTTCAAGAGAAATTAAAAGTCAAGAAAAGAAATATCTTAAAGAATGATAAAATTTTAAATTAAATAAAAAATAGAGGAAATTATGGAAAAAAGATTACTTTTAATATTGGGTAGTTATTTAATTGTTGGATGTTCAGATGGTTCACCTACAAACGATAACAATCCAAAAGAAGCGGAAAACACTACAGTTACGGAAGAGGTAACACCAGATATTAATGAATCAAGTACGCTGATTAAAGGGCGAATAGTTGATGGAGAGATTAGTGGAGCAACTATTTTTCTAGACCTTAATAGAGATGGAAAGCTTGATAAGAATGAACCTTTAACAAAAAGTGACTCAAAAGGATACTATGAACTAAATGTTAGCCAAAAGGTCTCTGAAGATTATTCTGTACCATTAGTAGCATTTGGGGGAGAGGATATTAGAATTAAGAGTGAGTTTGAAGAGGTATTAATGGCATTTAGAGGAAAGGGTAATAGCAGGGTAAATATTACCCCTATTTCAACTTTAATTGCAAATGATATTTTGGAACAATTAGAGAAGAGAAATAGTAAGGATAAGAGAGAGACCAAAGGAAATCAGGATAAGTTCTTTAAAGTTACACCAGAAGATCTTTTTAGTTTATTAGAACAAACTCAAAAAGATTTTGCTCTACTATTTAATCTTGATGTTAAACTTCTGACACAAGACCCTGTAGAAGTTGCATTAGCAGGAAACTTGGAACTTTTAAAAACTAATATGAAAGTTAATAAAATTGCAAGAGAGATAAAAAAGGCTGTCAAAAAAGAGTTAAGAGATAAAACTAAGGATGCAATAAGAAGTTATAGAGCGTTGAGTAAAGCACTCAAAGAGACACAAAGAGAGGCAAAAAAAGGCGATGTAATATTAGAAGAGGCTGTCTCATTGATTGCAGAAGTCTCTCCTGAGATTTTTGATAAGAAATTAATCCCTACCATTAAAGCTATAACCAAGTATACATTAAATGCTTTTGATACAAGTTGGGAAAAGAATAAAGAGGAGATTGTTCAAGCCCTCGAAGATGAAAAAGAGTTTTTGGGATTGAATGAGGATGAAAAGAGAATAGCAGAAGAGTTAGATGGTAAAGATAAAGACGGAGACGGTCTTCCTGATGATTCTAATTTTGGGAATGATAGTGGGGGAAAAGATAAAGATGGAGATGCTCTTCCTACTGATTCCAACTTTGGTAATGATAATGGGGAAATAGATAAAGATAAAGATAAAGATAAAGACAAAGATAAAGACAAAGATAAAGACAAAGACAAAGATAAAGACAAAGATAAAGACAAAGATAAAGACAAAGACAAAGATAAAGACAACGACAAAGACAAAGATATAGATAAAGATAAAGATAAAGATAAAGAAACACCTCAAGAGGATAATCAAACCTG
>CAYPCV010000235.1:0-7149 GCA_964409295.1 uncultured Sulfurovum sp. | reverse complement strand
GAGAAAATTCTGCAAGATTATTATAATGTGATGATTTACAAAGATTTGATAGAGCGATTTTCGATTAAAAATATAGAAGCGTTAAAGTTCTTTTTAAAGCGTATTTTAGCCTCTTCGACCAAGTTGGTCTCTGTCAACAAAATCTATAATGACCTTAAATCGAGTGGTTTTAAAATTGGAAAAAATAGCCTTTATGAATATTTGGGTTATGTAGAAGACATTTATTTGAGTTTGACCCTTAACAGATATAGTCAAAAAATTACCACACAAACTGATAAAAAAGTTTACTCTATAGATATAGGTTTTAACAATACAGTTCTCTATAAATTTTCAGATGACATAGGAAAGTCTATGGAAAATGCTGTTTTCTTAGAGTTACGACGAAGAGAACAAGAGATATATTATCATACCGATAGAACATCAGAATGTGATTTTGTAGTGGTTGAAAAGGGTAGGGTCATCCAAGCCATACAAGTCACCTACGAGATGGAAAATGAGAAGACAAGAGCAAGAGAATTTAAGGGTTTGGTTAATGCTTGTAAGCAGTATGGTTTAAATGAAGGCTTGATTATAACCTATGAGGAAGAGGGTAGTTATGAGGAAGAGGGGATTCGTATTGAGCTTGTTTCTTTGGTCTCTTTTTTGTTGGATGAGAAGTGAAAAATGAAACAAAAAATACCAACTTGGGGTAGTGTTTTGATAGTTCGACTAATGAGTGTGTTTGTCATAAGGAGGGGTAGGGTTATTTTACTCTCTCCCACTCGAACTTGCAGATATTTTTCTCTTTTTTAGAAAACTCAATACCTATAATCGTTATCTCTTCTGCACAATACAGATACTTTTCATGATATTTTTTCTTTTTTATCTGTTCTAGTGCTTTGCCGTTTCGATTTGCATTTTCTACTACTTTAAACTCTATAATATAGACTTGGGTCATATCAGGTGTAGCAATGGTTAAATCAATTCTCCCTAAATTGGTTGTCTCTTCGGCTTTGAACTCAATACCCAATCCTGCTAAATAGGCATAGATAACATTAGCATAATATCCTTCATGATTTTGCATACTATTTTTTCTATAACTATCATTAGGCAACATAGCAAAAAGTTGACGGATTGCACTTTCAAATATCTTCATATCTTTAAATTCAATAGCATCAAAAATAGGTGTTTTATTAAGTGTATTATCGGTCAAGAGATACTCAAAAATATGCTCGTTTAATGCTGTTTTAACCTCTAAGTTAGGGTAGGTTAAATGGTAAACTCTTTGATTAAATCGTTGTTTGACCTCTTTGATTGTCAAATATCCTGTTTGAAATAGAAGCGTCTCTATCTTGATATAATCTATATCAAAACTAGATAAATTGGACTCATTTACTTTTATATCTTCTAAATCAGGAAGAAAAAATTTTTTCTTTTTTAGCACCTCAATCAAAAAAGCAGGGTTACCTGTCTCAAACCAATAATTGCTATAAATTTTATTTCGAGAGAAAAAGAGCAATATATCAAATGGGTTATAAACACCTTCGCCTAAAAAGTTATAACCGTTATACCATTTTTTTAATTCATTCATATCAATATCAAATAGTCGCTCTTTAAAATGTTGTTTAATATCCTCATGGGTATATCCACAAATTGTTGCATAGTTTGGATTGAGAGATATATCTTCTAAATTATTTAACCCACTAAAAAGGCTAACTCTTGAAAATTTACTTACTCCTGTTAAAAAGGCAAATTTCAAATATTGGTCACTGTCTTTAATAACAGAATAGATATTTTTTAATCCATCTCTGACCTCTTTTGAAACCTCTTTATCTGTTATATTATCTAATATTGGTTTATCATATTCATCTATTAATATAACTACTTTTTGATTATATTTTTCATAAGCAGAAATAATTAGTTCTCTAAAACAACCACTTGTATCTTTAAAGTTTTCACACTCTATATTTAGTCGTTTTTGGTTCTCTTTTAGAATAGCTAAGATTCGCATATTTAAATCTGCTATACTTTTAACTACTCCTAATCCAAAACTAATTTTTATCACAGGATAAGTGGTTTTCCAATCCCATTTATCATAAATATATAATCCCTCAAAAAACTCTTTTTTACCTTCAAATATATCTTTTATAGTATCTAAAAAGAGAGACTTACCAAAACGGCGTGGACGTGAGAGAAAAAAATACTCTCCCTCTTTATTTATTAAATTTAGTGCTAAATCTGTTTTGTCTATATATAAACAATTCTCTTTTTTATCTCTTATTTTTTGGAATGTTTGAATTCCTATTGGTAGGTTCTTCATCTGGATTGACCTTTTATGATGTTTTCTATTTCTTTTATACTATATCAAAAAGTTGTTGAAAATGTACTCTTTCCTAAAGCCTACCTGTTATTTTAAACTATACAGCAATACATAATAGATGTGGTGTTAAGAAGTAGGGGAATGTTTTTGGGAAGTATAAAGTTAATAAATTTAAAGTGCATAAATCTTAGAAGCTACGTCATTGGCAAAATTATCTGTAATAATCATTTATTTTAATGCAAGAGGGCAAAGCCTCCAAAGAGGCAATGCGATATATTTGGTTATTAGAGAGGTTAAAAGTAGTGTCATCTTGATAGAAAAGTAGATTCTAAGTATATTTAAAAACTTTTATCGTGATGGGAGGAAACTTTCGCTCTGGGTGGTAAAATAGTACTTTGATTAGTTTGTCTAGAAATCTTTTCATGGTGTGTTTTCTCCTTTTGTATAATTATTTTTAATAGACAAATGATAGTATTTAAAGATAAAAAAAGTCATTAAAATTTCATGAATTATTGCTTTTATTAAAAAAATATAAAAATATTATCTTTTTTGGGTAGATATTACAAAAACATTATTATAATTTTTACATATTTATCAGGAACTTTTATTTTTTTATCTTCATTTGCGATAAGCCTTTCAAAGGCTCTGCTGTTCCAATCTCTTGATGTTGTGATGGAGTCGAAGGTAAAATACCCTTTTTCACCTTCTTGAATAAAAGAGTAGTTTGAGACAATAATTTCTAAAGGCTGTTTTTCTCTTTGTAACATGAGCGTTAGGTAGATATTTCTTTTTTTAGAATCCAACTTAAAAGAGCTTAGTTCTCCTAATTTCTTTCGTTCTAGGTAAGCAGTAATAAATTTTTTTATCCCTTTTGAAATAACACTATTTTTTTTCTTTTTTAGGAACTTTAGCATAGGAAAAACTTCTCTTGATATTTTTTATTATTATAGTGAAATTAAGGAAAAATTTTGATTTTTTCACTTCATCTTGTTCTTAAATATTAAAATAATAGCTCTACCGAATAAGTTTAACTTAAAAACAGACTATTACTCTTTGATTATATTGACTTATTTAGTTTTAGATAATACAATAAAACAGGTTGGTATAAAAAAGGAGTAGTTATGTTAAAGGTGTAATTTTAGGTTTGAGTTTATTGGTTTTTTCTGCTTGTAATCCTAAACCCAAGCCCCCTGTAGAACCAGAGGTTAATACGGGAGTTGTTTCTAAACCTGTAGGAAGTGGATGTTTACTAAATTATGAATTTCAACGCCTAAAGGAGATGGGAATTCCTTTGAACCCTATAGATGTGCCTAGTTATAATAAAGTTGTTATCACATCTAAGACATTAGATATGTTTGCAGGGTATATGAAGTCTCCTATTGGAAACAAAGGGCATAAAAGTCAACTACTTTCTGTTTTTACACCTAATGTTGTCTCTATCTCGGCACAAAATACTGATTTAAATGGTTTTGAAGAGATACGTTTTGAAGAGTACCCTACCGTAACTACAGCAAAAAATATTTTGGAACGGTTTGCAAAGATAGGTGTAGCACGAGTCTGCTGTTATCGTTTTCCAAGCATCTACCATAGCTCTTTTCTATTTCGAGCATTAAATGGAAAGAGAATTTACCGTTTGACTCTATCACGACAAAAAAAGAATGCACCTGTTAATAGTGTACAGATTGAACCATGGGCAGATAGTAAGATTTCTCCTGATAATCTAAAGATACTACGGACAGTGGCTGAAAATATTGTAGAGCGTTCAGAAAAAGACTTTTTAATTAATTAGAGAGTATAATAGAACTTTCAGCAAGGAGTAAAAGATGAAAAAAATAGTCACAAGTTTAATATTGGTTGGTTCGTTAGCGATGGCAGGTTCTTTTGCACAGGTAGGTGCAGGGTATTCAAAAGGCGATAACGATAGTGATAATGGTACAGCATTTGTTGGTTTGAATGTGTTAGGAAATTTAGGCTTACGTTTAGAATACAGTAAAAATTTTTCAGAGCATTCAGAATTTTCAAAAGAGGATATTAGTCGTTATGGGCTATTTGCAACGTATACTCTTCCTTTGACTTCGGCATTTTCAGTAACACCAAAAGTTGGTTTAACCAAAACAGATGGTGACTTTGAATTTGTAGATACAATAGAGACTATTTCAGACTCTTCTACAAATTTTACCTATGGATTAGAGGTTAATTATCACTACAATGAGATGATTTCTCTGTATGTAGGGTATACTGATTATGGTAATAAATTTGATGATATAGGTTCAGTTAAAGCCTCTGAACTTGATAGTGCAAACTATACTTTTGGGATTAAATTAGAAATTTAACTCTTTATATTCACTTTACAAAAAACCATGAGTCTCTTCTCATGGTTTCTCTTTTTCCAATTATATCACTATAAAATGTTTAAAATTAATCTTTTTTATTTAAAATTATTATTAATTAAGTTTAAATATGTTATTATTTATTAACTTAAAAAAGGAGTTTAAAATGTTAAGAACTTTATTATTTATTCCTATGTTTTTACTAACATTTTCGATGGCCAATATGGAAAATCAAATTGCTTATGAGCATAACATAGATAGAGGTGAAAATTTAATTTTAAAATTGAAACTGGAAATTTATGAATTAAGAGAAAAAAATAGTCAGTTACAAAAGGTTATTGCTAGACTCTCTAGCGAGCCAAAAGAGGAACAACGTAGAGCAAATGCTATTGCACAGTTAAAAAAAGATTTACGAATGAGTAGAAAAACAAAAGTTCAGCCCATTATGTTACTTCGCTAAGTTGTAAAATTTGCTATACTTATAGGTATGAAAATACTACTATTAGAAGATGACCTTATATTGTCTGAAGTCATTGTTGAACACCTTGAATACTATACCTTTGATACTCCACCTCTTTCAAGTGGTGGAGTATCAAGAAGATGATGAATGTCTTGAAAATCTATGATGTTAAGGCACTTTTTGCTTTTAAAGAGCAGATTGGGGATATGATGGGGTTGGAACTTTGAGTTGTGTAGAAAGGTATGGTTTAAAGGGGAGTTGCCTTTCTTTGTTGTTGGTGGGGCTGAATAGTTACGTTTTGATTTACTTATTTCTAACTATAGCAATCCTCTCTCTTCATCAACCGTAAGCCAACGCCAAGTTCCACTTTTAATATCAAGATTAAAACTACCAATAGTGACACGCTTCAGCTCCAAAACTTTTAACGGTGTTCCAAATTTTGGGTCTTTCATTGCTCCAAAAAGTCGGCGTATGTGTCTGTTTTTTCCTTCGTCTATAATTATCTTTAGTTTTGTTTTTGCTCCACCCATGCCCAGCTTTTCGACTACAAGAGCTTTTAGTAGACCATGTTTACTCTCTACTCCTCTTTTTGCTTCTGCTATATGTTCCTCTGTTACATGACCTCTTACCCAAATTTCGTATACCTTTTGACAACCTTTTGGCTTGGTTAGCTTATCTCCTATTTTACCATTGGTTGTAAAGAGAAGAAGCCCTTTAGACTCTAAATCTAGCCGTCCAATGGGCATCCATCCCTCATCAAAAGCCCAATCTGGCAAAAGGTCATAGACTGTTTTTCGCCCTAGTTCATCTGACCTTGTGACAATGTAGCCTTTTGGTTTGTTGAGTACTAAAAGTTTTTTGGAATCATTGATTGTTCTATTCATGAAATCTCTTCTTTTATAGTCAATTCACACACCACTTGTGCATGGTCACTTTGAAGTAGTAAATCATTACCATGTTCGTGTAGATGTTCATCTAAAACAGCATAATGGTTAACTTGAAAGTGATTTGAGATAAAAATATAGTCAAGTACGTTTCCTCTTCCCAAAAAATAACTTGTGGCTTTGCGTTTTGGCTCTTTTGCTTCGGGGTGTGGGTTCTCTATAATCTCTTTATATTGATAGGATGCATCATATAAAAGTAAATCTTCTTCACTCTTATCATTATGGTACTTAGGATTCGATAAGGCATCAATAGTTAGTGAAAACTCTTTATCGTTAAAATCACAAAGTACTGCAATGGGTTTGTCTTTGACTCTTTTCATGTTAAAAAAAAGCGATGAAGCTTCACATAGTCGTTGTTGTAAAGAGGTAGCCGATGTACCTTCTAAAGCTTTTGAAACCACCTCTTTTTTATGCTCCAAGTCATGTTCTTTATTAAAAATATACTCAAATTCATTATCTCTATTTGATTTTAGATGAGCTACATAGACCAAAAGTTCTTGTTTATTAGGAAGCGTAATCGTAGCTTTTATAGGAACTCTTGCAAATGTGAAAGGGCTTGTGAAGTTATGTTTTTTCAAACTTGGAATGTTTACTTTTACTCGTTGCATTTTTGTTATGGGATATTTTGAAGCGATAGCAACGGTGGTACTAATATACGTTTTTTTATTAAGCTTTGCCACCTCTACCGTTTCAAAATAGTTAAAACCCAACTCTTTGAGTAACTTTTCTAAGGCTTTTTTTGAAAAGACCTCTTGAAATCCGATAATATCACAATCCATTTTTATGATTTGGTTTTTAATCCATGTGGTTTTTTCATGCCATTGTTCGTTCTTAAATTTCTCTTTTTTGGTATACCATGAGTATGGAGGTTCTACGAATTGGTAAAGGTTGAAGGTGGCTAGTTTTATTTTCATAGTGGGAGTATAGCTAAACTACTTCAAAATGAGTAAGAAAAAAAGCCCTTCTATTTGGGCTTTTTTATCAAAAAATTTCAAGAAAACCCCGTTCTCTAAGACGGGGATGAATTGAAGAATTAAATGTTTAATTAAGTTTTTTTTAGTTATAATATTTTCATAGTTCTTTAACATTCTTAAAATATATGGTTGGAAATAGAAG
>CAYPCV010000234.1:0-4285 GCA_964409295.1 uncultured Sulfurovum sp. | reverse complement strand
CTTTTATATAAAAGGTTAATGCTTGTACTCTTGAACCATCATCAGCATAAGCATCTGCTAAGTTATGATAACTATTTGCTGTTTTTTTATGAAGTGAACCAAAGTTAGATTCGTAAGAGATTACTACTTTTGAGTAACAATCAATAGCTTTTTTATTTAATTTTTTTCTTTTATATAAACTTGCTAAAGTGTTATATTCCTCTGCTGTTGGTTGTTTTAATGAAGAAGTTTCAGTTAAAGATACGCTAGATAAAGGGGTAATATTTAGAATATTGTTGTTTATAGATGAAATATTCCCTATCATGCATTAAACCTTTTACTTTTTTTATTTATAAATTATATCTTTTTTTATTTAAATAAATATCTAATTTTTATCTTTCACGTTTTAATAATAGGAGATAAAAAGTATTTTTTATTTTTTTGTATAAAAATAATATTTAATGTTTTTTATTAATTTATTATAGTTGAAGTTGTGAAAAATAGTAAAAATAAGCTTTTCAATTCAATTTTAACCATCAAAGGAGTATAATCGCGAAATTTTTCTCGCTTTATGCCTTTTTAAGGTTTCATCATGTAATATGGGAAAAGTTAATTAGGACTAAGTTTGTCCTATTTGAAAAACATGAGTAAAACTCAAAGGAATTAGATGAAAGTTTATTTGGATAATAATGCAACAACCATAGTTGATCCCAGTGTAAAAACAGCGATGGATCCATTTTTTGTAGAAAAGTATGGTAACCCAAACTCACTTCATGCTTATGCAGGAGAGACCCATCCCCATATTAAAACAGCTATGGAGAAGATTTATGCAGGAATTCAAGCAGATAGAAAAGATTCTGTAGTAATTACTTCATGTGCCACAGAGAGCAATAACTGGGTATTAAAATCTATCTATTTTGAGTACATCTTAACAGGTCGTAAAAACCATATTATTATTTCTGAGGTTGAGCATCCATCAATTATTGCAACAGCTAAGTTTATTGAGTCTATGGGCTGTAAAGTAACCTATTTGCCAATCAATGCTGAAGGGTTAATTGAAGCACAATCTGTTAGAGACAACATTACATCTAAAACAGCATTGGTTTCTGTAATGTGGGCAAACAATGAAACAGGTGCTATTTTCCCTGTTGAAGAGATTGGCGAAATATGTGCAGAGCATAACGTTCTTTTTCATACTGATGCCGTCCAAGCAATTGGAAAACTTCCTGTTTCTGTACAACAGTTTAATGTTGATTATTTAACATTTTCGGCTCATAAGTTTCATGGACCAAAAGGTGTGGGTGCATTATACATAAAACAGGGTCGTGAGATTATGCCTCTTTTTCATGGTGGTTCACAAATGGGTGGTCTTCGTTCAGGTACACTGAATGTAGCAGGAATTGTAGGAATGGGTAAAGCAATCGAGCAAGCCGTTGATGCTCTTGATTTTGAGATGAGTGAAATTAGAGAGATGAGAGATGATTTTGAAGATGAGCTTTTAAAAATTAAAGATACCTTTGTTGTTACTCCTAGAAATAGAAGAACACCAAACACCATTTTGATTTCGTTTAGAGGTATCGAAGGCGAATCAATGTTGTGGGATTTAAACCGTGCAGGAATTGGTGCAAGTACAGGTTCAGCATGTGCATCTGAAGATTTGGAAGCAAACTCTGTAATGGAGGCGATTGGAGCAGATGAAGATTTGGCACATACTGCTATTCGATTCTCGTTAAGCCGATACACCACTCAAGAGGAGCTTGATTATACTTTAGAAGTTGTCAAGAAAGCCGTTGAGAGACTTCGAGAGATTTCAAGTTCATACGCTTATGCTCCCAAAGGTCATGTATCTGAGTGTAATGCTCACTAAGCCATAAGTTCGATTTTGTCGAACTGTTAATATAATAAATAGATAAGAAGGAAAAAAGATGGGAATAGATAGTTTAGTAGGTGGTACAATTTGGGATGAGTACAGCGATAAAGTAGCAAGTTTGATGAACAACCCAAAAAATATGGGCGAGATTACAACAGAACAAGCAGAAGCAATGGGTGGACAACTTATTGTTGCTGATTTTGGTGCTGAATCTTGTGGCGATGCAGTTCGTTTATACTGGGTTGTTAACCCAAATACCGATGTAATTATGGATTCAAAATTTAAAAGTTTTGGTTGTGGAACAGCAATTGCAAGTTCAGACACAATGGCTGAACTTTGTAAATATAAAACCGTTCAAGAGGCTGTAAAGATTACAAATATTGATGTTGAGTTAGCAATGAGAGACACACCAGATGTTCCATCTGTTCCACCTCAAAAGATGCACTGTTCAGTAATGGCGTATGACGTTATTAAAAAAGCAGCAGGTCAATATATGAATGTTGATATGGAGAGTTTTGAAGAGGAGGTAATTGTTTGTGAATGTGCAAGAGTAAGCCTTAATACCTTAAAAGAGGTTATTCGTCTTAATGACCTTACAACGGTTGAACAGATTACAGACTATACCAAAGCAGGAGCATTCTGTAAATCGTGTATTCGCCCTGGTGGACACGAAGAGAAAGATATTTACCTTGTTGATTTGCTTCATGAATACAACCAAGAGAAGTTGCTTGCAGGTTCAACACTTGGTGGAGTCGATTCAACACTTGAATTTGCTAAAATGTCTATTGTTCAAAAACTTAAAGCCGTTGAGAAAGTGATTGATGATAATATTCGTCAGATGCTTATTATGGATGGTGGGGATATGGAAGTTCTTGACATCAAAGAGAATGGCGAAAACTTTGATATTTACATTCGATACTTAGGTGCATGTAATGGTTGTGCTTCTGCTGATACAGGTACACTTTTTGCAATCGAGAACATCCTTAAAGAGAAACTTGATACTAATATTCGAGTTTTACCAATATAGATTCTTGAAATAAAGCTCTAAACGTATAGGGTCGGTTTATCGACTCTTACGCGATAAAACCAAATCTACACTTCATTCACAAAAGGTTTTATAATGAAATATCTACTCTCTTTCGCTCTTATTCTATCTTTTATCTCTTGTTCCAAAACTACCCCAATTTCCAAGAAAAAAAATGATATAAAAGCCTCTTATGTCTCTAAAGAGTATTTAAAAACTATTGATTTTAAAGGTCAAGAACTTATTGCTGTACCTATTGGTAAAAACTTCTATTATATTCATAAATCAGGTAAAAAAATGCTAACGTTAACCTATGATAATGGAGCAGATGAGTTTCAAGATGGCTTGGCACGCACCAAAGTAAACGGTAAAATTGGATTTTTTAATCGAAATTTAGAGATTGTTCTGCCTCCTGTTTATGATTTTGCCTTTCCTTTTCATAAGGGAAAAGCCGAAATATGCACAGGATGTAAAGAGAAAAGTGACGGAGAACACAGCATGCTTGATGGTGGAACATGGAAAAAAATAGACCGAAATGGTTTGGTTATTGAGTAAATGTTACTCTAAGTCTTGTTGGTATAAATAGAGCTAAAGAGTTATACGACATTTGGGTAAATTGACAACTCCACCCCCTAAAGAGGGTGGAGTTGTCAAAGAAGCTATAGTTAGCATTAAAAATTGGATAACTTTAATTTTGCCTGCTCATCAGAAAGTGTACCCCCAATATACGCTTCTTGTACAGCATTTATATGATTGAGTAGCTTTTTCTTAAAAAGCCCCTCATCTTTTACCTGATTATTAACAATATAGTGAATCTCTGAGAAATTTGGAAATTCTGCTAACATATCTTCTTTTAAGATTGAACTGTTCCATAAATTTCTTTTCTCTTGCATTGACAAAGTATCTAATTGTAATACTTTTTTACCATTCATATCTACCGTGTAGTTACTATTCTCTCCTGTAAGTAATGCTTTTTCATTAAAACCATAACTCACATCAACATCATCATTAAGCTCATTTACAAAGCTTGTTAACCACGAGACAATTATAAAAATAATTACTCCTGCAAATACCATTGTTCCATTCATATCCAGCTCCTTGGCTTAAAAATATATTAATAATAGATTATACTCTATTATTCAATAAACTCAAATCAATAACTCTATCAGCCTTTTCAATACTGGTTCGTCTGTGTGCGATGGTAATAATTTAAAACTTGGTATATTTTTTCATCATCATAAACTTTTCCAAGTGTTAAATTAAAACAAAGTGTATTGTTAAACATCAATGGAGATTACAAAACAAAACCAATATTTTCACGAATTTTATCATAGCCTATTATAATGTCCCCCTTTTCCCAAAATAATTTCGTCAATCAACAAAGGAATCAAAAGAGGAACAGGAATAGTTAA
>CAYPCV010000233.1:0-20709 GCA_964409295.1 uncultured Sulfurovum sp. | reverse complement strand
CTTTTACTATATTTAACACTTTTGCTCCTTTCTAAAATTTCATATCTCTTATTATATCTGAAGAACACTAAAATTAACAAAAAAAAATATTAAACTTTTTTATTTGCTGTTTACGCTTTCATCCACCCCATGAATGAGGTGCTTTTACGCTACAATTTGATAATCGTTCCTTGGCGTACTAAATCTTTCTCAAACCCTTTAACCCCTTTCATAAAATTATCGTACTCTGTTTGAGTACAAAATCCAAATACCGACTCGACCATAGCACGGTTTTTATAAATTAAAACTCAGCCCCAAACAATAATCTAAACTGTTCTTTATCTTGGACATCAGGGTTATAAAGATATTCAAGGCTCATAGGTATTGGTAGTTTATGTAAAAACAGTACATCAGCTTCAATCCCAATTACGGTTTCATTGTACTTTTTATTAATACTTTTCGTAAAGTCAATATCATACAATCGTTGTTTAATATAGACCGATTCACGCTGTAAAGAGAGAGGTAAAGAGTAGTTATAAATAGAGCCATCAAATACTTTTTTGAAACTTACTTCAGCTACTTTGACCTCATCAGCATAGCTTGTATAGCTAAAAGTTGGCATATTAACCGTACCTTTATCTGATTGCAAGTCGCTAAAAGTATCACTAAGTTCTATACCTTTTTCTAAAAAAATATCAACCCTATCACTTTTTAAATATGCTCCTTTCACACCGATATAAGTTTGCCATGGCATATCGTGTTCCCAACCATATGATGCTCCAAACATATTAGAATCTCTATCTTGACTTATAAACAGAGAGAGGTCATTATGACTATTGGCATATTTACTCAATCCAAACTGCTGATGATTGACAATATCCAAAGAGAGTGTCAACGGCTCTCGATGAATATTATCATAAGCTTTTGTATATGCTAATGTTGCTGAACCTCGCCAGTACCCTTTGGCTAAAAATGGGTAATGCAGATAACTCTCTATCCCATAATCTCTTCGTATATTATGAATCTTTTTATTATTATATACTCCATAGACTGCTCCACCAAATTCTATAGAATACGCACCATTATCGTATTGCAATCCAGCAACGGTTCTATCGTTATTATAAGAGATAGGAACAGAGAGTGAGTTTTGCATTAAAGGGTCTGCAAAATTTAACTGTACATCCATTCCAAAACCACTATATGAGTTATAACTCATCGCTTGATTAACCGAACTCTGTTTTAATTTTTGCAAAAAGCCATACTCTTCTTCATGCTTCGGAGTACTTTTACTCTTAGAAAAACTTTTCAATTTTGGGGTGGGTTTTAGAGTATCAAACGGTTTAATAGTATAAGGTTGACTAGAATTCATCCCAAATGCATCCAACAGTACTAAACGATAATCATACCCTCTTGCCCCTACCGTTACAACCAAAGCTTCTGTGCTACTTAATAGTTTAAAGTCAATAACATCATCTCCCTTAACTACCCGTTGTACTTTTTCATCTTCCAAACAATAGACGGAACTTCCATGTTTAGAAGGTGCTACAAAATATATTTTTCCCTCATCAGATACCTCTGTAACAAAACCATAATGCCCTTGATAATCAAAGAGTGCTGTTTTATTTTTATAGAGTACCCTCTTCTCTCCCTCTTGTTTAAAATAGTACAAATCATTTTTATTTACATAGACCGATGAGTGGCTTTGGGTATAGAATGCTCCACCCACATAGACCTGTGGGCTTTCCAATGAGCTTAAAACATCAAAATAGACCATTTTATTATCTGTAGTATACCCTTGAACAATTTTAGATTCTGTCCCCTCTAAAAGATAGCCATTCGTATCAAAAAGTCCCATACTTATTTTGGTAGGCGAACTTTTTGCTGAACTTTGGGAATAGTACTCTCCATCAATTTTAAAAAGCTCCCCTCCCCTCCATGAGCCATCTTCATAAGCAATATTTTTTGTTTTTTTCTCTATTTTTAATACTCTAGGAGAAGATTTTTTATCTGAAATCAGTGTATAAATTTCACTGCTGTCAACATTTAAAGGGGCAAAGAGTTGACTACTTGCCAAAACCTCTCCTTTTGTAGCTTTAAAAGTTTGATGCTCTTTTTTTATCTCTTCAACAAATTGAGCCAAAAGAGACTCAAAATCTTCTCCAAACTGTTTTGTAAATACCCAATTTGTAAAAAAAGGAAATGCTTGTGTTGCATAGGTCTTAAAATACGAGTTCACTTTTTTGATTCCATATTTGTTAACTAAAAACTGCTGAAAAAATCCACCAACCAAGTAGAAACTCTCTCCATATGGAAAAGAGAGTGTTGAGTTATACATAAGCTCTGGAGTGATTTTTCCTGCTTTTGCCAATGCAACGACTTCAGCCAAGGCATAACCTGAAAAGAGTCGTCCACCATTACCATAACGGGACTCATTCATTACCCCATTGCCTTCTAAAATAAAGGAACTCTCTGTAATATTCGGAATCGGAAAAAGAGGCAAAAAAGAGAACATTGAAAAAGGTGTATTACCCAAAACTTTATGGCTTATAATTGACAAATCATTCTTTTTGGGGTTGAGTTGAAAGTTATGAGCCGTCTCATGAATAATCAGTGTTTTTAACCAAGAAGAGAAACAGAAATAATCAATATACCCAACCCCTGCTCCATAGAACAACTGCTCATTAAAAGGAAACTGTGTTGAAAAACCGTTAGCAATTTGGTTCTTAGAAGAGGCCAAACCGACATAAAGCGTATTGTCAAGCGTATAGCCATATTCACGTTCATAGCCGTCGATAATATTTTTTTGATATTTTTTTAAATTCGGCAATATCTCTTGATACTCTTTTGAATAGATATATGAGAGATTTTCATCATCAGAGATAAAATAATCATCAGGGACAACAACCCCTGCTGATAAGAGATAGGTAGAGAGAACAAGAGAAGATAAAGCTTTATACATACAAATAATCCTAAATTTAAATAAGCTATCTTAGTATAGTTAAAAAAGATGAGAATTAAATAAGATTCAAAAAATTAAACCCGAAATCCCATGCTCTTGCTCCCTTCAAAACTAGAACCCAACTCTTTTTCTATCTCATCTAAAAAATCTTTCATAGAAAAAACACTCTCTTCTCTAATAGCTACTTTATACGCTGTGTTTCTAATAATTAAATTTATCTGCCCACCTGTCAAATCATGCTTTGCAAGCTCTTCTACTTCAAAGATTTCATCATAATCTGCTTTTTCAGGAAGCATAAAATGCCATAAACGTTTACGCTGTTCTTTATCAGGCTTTTTAAACTCTATTTTATAGTTAAAGCGTCTTGAAAAGGCTTTATCAATATTGTCCAATAAATTTGTTGTAGCAATTAAAATTCCCTCAAACTGTTCAATCTGCTCTAAAAAAATATTTTGCATCTGATTGTGCATTTTATCAGCAGAACTTCCTGCACCTTCGGTTCGACTACTCAAAAATTGGTCGGCTTCATTCAGCAATAAAATAGGGTCTACTTTTGCTTTTTTACTAAGAATTTTAAAATCATCAAAAATTTTACGAACATTTTTTTCACTCTCTCCAACATACATCGAGAGAATTTTAGAACAATCAAAACTTAGAATAGGACGCTTTAAAGTCTTTGCCAACGACACAGCTGTCATGGTCTTACCTGTACCTGGGCTTCCATAAAAGATAATGCGTGCATCTATCCCTTTACGTTTATCTTTGATACCCCACGCTTTTAATTTTGCAAAAACATCTTTATCCACTTGCTTAATAACTGTCTCCAAAACCTCTCTAGTTTTTGGATGCAAAACCACATCCGATAAATCAGTCGTCGGTTTTAAATATTCAAAAAGTTCCTGCTCTTCTACCAATTTATCCAGTTTTAGCTTGGTCACTTTTTTATTTTTATTAGGATGAATAATTTTCTGAAGTATCGCCTCTTGTAGATAAAAAGAGCGAGATATGCCTCCAAACATATTGAGTATCTCTTCATAATCAATAATCTCTTCACTTAAAAGCTTTGAGCCATCTTCAAGCAGGGAACGGTTACGAATTTTGTCGTACTCATCTAAAGAAATCAGTTCAATCAATGTATTCATATCTCGGTATTGCCCTTCGCCTCCTGAGTACTCCTCTTTTAAGAGTGCCAAAAAGATTCGCTGTTCTCGGTCATCAAACTTTTTCTCTTTAAAGAACTCTTCTACAACAATAGGTTCGCTGGTTATCTTTAATCTCTCTACAATACGTTGACTTAAAAGAATCAATTTATTTTTCAAACGACCTAATCCTAAAGAGCTGTTTGAAAATCCTTGTTTAGAGACAGACATTTGATGCAGAAGCTCTATCACATCAAATTGGTCTTGTAGATACTCCAAATGGTCGGTATAGGGTTTTATGTCAGGAAGTGTCAGCTCTAAAGAACCCTCTTCAAGCAGACGAAGCAGACTGATACTTGGACCCACAGAGGTATTAAGAATTTCAAGTTCTGAAACCTCTTGAACTTTAATCTGTCCAAAAGAGATTTGAACTAACCAGCCCATATCCATCAATTTTTTAATAACTTTTAGATGTGTTAAATAATCGTAACCTTCATAATCAAAGTTGTCTTGTAAAATATCCAAAACAACAGTCTCTTCAACTCCTTTGACAAAACGCCTACAGATATACTGCAATACTTTTGCCTCTTGTTCTGTAGATTTTAAATGCTTATAGATTTTTGTTTTTTTAATGTTTTTAGATTCAATAAAGTTGATAAGATGTTTCAAATGCAGTATCCTGAATTTTTATACCTATTATAACGAAAGATGTAAGAATAAATTAAGAGGTAAAGATAACTTTCAACCGTTTTTTCTAAAAAAAGGGAAATAGGGAGGGATATAATATGAAGTCAAAAGTCATCCATGAGAGCCATTAAAAAAAGGGAAAAATAATACGACTCTCATGGAAGTATTATAACAAGTAATTCCCTTAAATAAGCATAAAAATCTATATTTATTAAAATATTCTTAAGAAAACAATCTTATTTTACAATATATAATATATACTGTTATACTGCTTTAGAATCCCACCAATAGTGGTTTTAATATGTTATAGTTGTTTAAGTTAAGAGCATTATTTTTATATTCACAGTGTAATATTCTCCAAAAAATCTACCTCTCCCCAACGGATTACAATTAAATCAATAGAAAAAACCATGTCTAAGTTTTTCTCTTTCATATAATAGTACGATGAATTGATAACTTTTCTCTGTTTACTCGCTGTAAAATTATAAACAGGGTCAAAATCTGCCTGTCCAGATTTAACTTCTATAAAGTGTAAGACCCCATCATATGTAGCAATAATATCAATCTCTCCTAGTTTTCGAGCATAATAGTTGGTCTCTACTATATGAAATCCTTCAGCTATAAGAAAATCTACAGCTAAAGATTCATTTTGATTACCAATAATAGTAGTGTTTAATATTTGTTTCATAAGAAGCCCTTGTCTATAAGATAGTTATATTATAGACAAAAAATAGGGAAAGAGGCAAAAATATGTCAAATTGACATATTTTTAGAGATATTACATAGGCACAACACTCACACGCAAGGATTTAAACCTAGCCGTCATAATAAGCTCATCCATCTCATCTCCAAAGATTGCATTGATACGAGAACGAGCATGATGGAAAGTAATAAACAAGGTTCTAGGTTTTACTTTATCAGTATATTTTACATTTAAAACAGTTGTCTCTCCATACTCTGTTTTTAAAATAACTTTATCTCCAAATTTTCCTTCATCCTCTACAGAAGCTAAAAGTGTATCTTCGGAGTGATTATTATAGAGTTTTTTAGTATGTTTAGTTTGGGCTGCGTTATTATAGTGAGCCAAGGTTCGCCCTGTAGTCAAGTAGAAACCATCCAAACCATCAGCATAGAACTCTTTATCTAAAATCTCTTGAATCATCCCTCTAGGCTCATATTGATGATAGACATATTTTCCAAGCCCATTATCGGTTCTAAAATCCAATAGATGCAAAACTGGTGTATCTTCATGATAAATTGGCCACTGCATTCCACGTTTTCTATGTCGTGCCAATCGGTAATATTGAGCCCCAGAGAAACGTCGATGGGCTACTTCGGTAACCTCTTGCCAAACCTCTTCACTTGTCTCATGTTTAAAATCATATCCAAGCTTTTCAGTCATCAATTTAAGCACTTCCCAGTCATCAGGTAAATCAGACTGAACCAACGGTTGTGAAAGATGAAGTCTACGCATTGCATTCACATAAACCCCTGTCTTTTCATAGGCAGAACGCACCCCAATCACAATATCAGCATGCTGTGCAATGTCGGTCATAAACAGCTCTTGAACCATAATGAATTCTAGATTTTTAATCGCTTTTTCTATCTTATTAAGATTGGGATGAATATGGGTAATATCTTCGCCCATATTTAAAAGAGCTTTTATCTTGCCATCAACCATTCCATCAATCAGCTGTGGAGTCATCAATCCAACATTGGGTGCATCTTGATAATCGGGTAAATAGTACGGTAGACAACCCATATCACAAGCTCCTTGAACATTATTTTGACCACGAAGAGGCATCAAACCTGCACCACGTTTACCAATATTTCCTGTCATCAGTGCCAAGTGAGTAATTGCCATAACAGCGTAAGAGCCATCAAGATGTTCAGTAATTCCAAGCCCCCAGAATATCATCGACTTTTTAACAGCATACTCACGAGCAATATTAGGAATCATCTTTGCTAAATATTCATACCCCTCTATCTCTTTAAAAAAATCAGGGTTTGCATAAGGGTCATTTAAAATTCCATCTTTAAAAGCTTCAAACCCATCTGTACGGTTTTCAATAAATGATTCATCATAAATCTCTTCATTTATAATCACATACGCCATCATGTTCAAAATCAATAAATTTGACTCATAAGGAATAATACAATTATGTTTAGCATACTTAACCATTTTGGTTTCACGAACATCAATAATGGCTAAGTTATTCTCTTTTTTTGCAACATCTACAATACGATTCGCAACAATAGGATGAGCTTCCATCGTATTTGAACCAATAACAATCATAAATTCCGTATCATAAATATCATCATACGGATTTGTCGCAGCCCCCTCTCCAATGGTAGTTTTCATTCCCTTTAGCGATGGAGAATGACAAACTCTTGCACAGTTGTCTACATGAGGAGACCCCATTGTCTCACGACAAAATTTTTGAAAAGAGTAGGAGCTTTCACAATTTGTTCTTGCCCCACCAATGGCACAAAAGCTTTCGCTTCCAAAAGTATCTTTTATCTCTTGAAGCTTCATAGACGCAATGGAGGTTGCTGTATCTAAATCACAAGTCCAAAAAGTATCATCAAAAATTTTTAGCTTCTCTTCAAATTTTGATTTAAGCTTTGGATTCTTATCTATAAAACTTCTACGAATACGTGGCTCACGAATACGCTCATCAGAGTCAACAAAATCAAATCCAAATTTACCTTTGATACAGAGTTTTCCTTGTGAAACAACTCCATCTTTTTGTGCATAAATTTTAGTGATTTTATTGTTCTCAACCACACCTGTAATATCACAACCAACACCACAGTAAGTACAGACACTCTCTATCTCTTTTACGTCAAATTTCATTGTCATTTAAATTGCCCTTGATAGTTTAAATTAAGACTATTTTTATCCTATTTTCACTTAAAGTGAAGCTACTTTATAAAACTTTTGCTTATAAATAACTATTTCTTTGATTAAATCAGAGTAGTTTACTCCTATTTCAAATAGTACGTTATTGTCAAAAAAATTACAAATTCAAGGATGCTGATATAAATTTTGAATATTTAACTCCTTAACTCATTGGCATTGGAAAAAATACCCTAGGATTTTTGTTGTTTTTTAATATAAAAACCCAAATAACCAAAGAGGTATTTTATTTCCATTGCCTATCTCTATATCATCAGCTACCACAAAAGAGTTAGGCACATCTTTTATCTGTTTGAAGCTTTTATTTTTACCACCAACCTCAAATAGATAACCATTATCTACCCAAAAATCCCCCTTTTTAGGATAAGTTACTTCATGCTTTTTACTTAAAATATTTAAAAAGAACGTCTCTCTGACAGTTCCTATATTTGCCTCAGTAATATAAAGCAGGTTACTATTGTCAAGATATATCTTTTCAGGTTTTTCAAGTTTAGTCAACCCTTTAGAGGAGGATTTCATAAGAAGTTTTAAGATACCTGCATCTTCTAGCTTTATAAAATAATCTTTGAGTGTTCGACCATCTCCCACATCTAGCGTATTTTTGAGTTTTTCGATAACAGGAACAAATGGGACACTCTCCATAATAATACTCAAAAGAAGTTTGAGCTTTTTGATGCTGTTTCCATCCAAACTTGGATAAACAAAGAGCAAATCACTTGATATAGAGACACTTATATTTTGTTTGAGCATATCAAAAAATATATCCTCATCTTCAATAGTCAATGAATAGGGGTAGTAGCCTGTTTTCAGATACTGCTTAAAGAGTGGCACTATCTTTTTGTCCAACGCTTCAAGTTGCATCACTATATCAAAGGCTACGGTTTCATGATATGATATAATCGTATCAAGAGCCAACTCTTTTAGCTCTATGCCTAAAGTCAATTCCAAATACTCCTTGAAACTCATTCCATACATTTGTAGTTGTTGAGCCCTTCGGCTCAAATCGTGGCTTCCTTTATTTATCTCTAAAGCAGAACTCCCAGATGCAATAATCTGAAGATTTGGAAACTCATCATAGATGCTTTTTAGCTCTTGTGACCAATTAGAATATTTGTGTATCTCATCAAAACAGAGCAGTTTCCCCCCTTGCATCTCAAAATTCTCAGCTATCTCATACATAGAAAGCTCTCCAATCAAAAAGCTATCCATACTCACATAAAGAGACTCTTGTTCAGAATTCAAAGCCATATATTGGGCAATAGTAGTGGTCTTCCCAACACCTCTTTGACCTGTGATAATGGTAAGACGATGCTTTATTTTATTCTCTTTGATAAAGTAGCGTTGGTATTTTAGATTGTTTCTATAGAGAAATTTTTTAGAGGCTATTTTGAGTTTTGATAACATTTTCTACTCCAATAGGGATTTGAATCCCTAATTGTAGCATAAATATGGGTATTCCAATACTCATTAGAATAAAGATGGCAGAATCTACTTAAAATTCCCAAATACAAGAGGAGCTTTTAAATCAAGTGTCTTAACCTCTTTCATAACAGCTTGTAGGTCATCAAGCTTTTTACCTGTCACACGAACCTCATCGCCTTGAATTGATGGCGTAACTTTAATCTTCATCGCTTTAATTGCTTTTACAATCTGCTTCGCTTCATCTTTTTCAATACTATCAACAATTTTATAAATAATCTTTGTATTTCCCCCAGAAATACCCTCTGTCTTAACCTCTTCCAAAGATTTACCTGCAATATTTCGTTTAATCAATTTAGAAATCAAAATATCTTTGAGTGCATCAACTTTATCCGAAGAAGAAGAGCTAAGAGAAACAACCTTCCCTGCCTCATTAAGAGTTATCTCTGCAACAATCCCCTTAAAATCAAAACGGGTCTTTAGCTCTTTTTGAGCCATAATAATTGCATTTTTCATCTCCATCATATCTAGCTTTGCTGTGATGTCGAAGTAGTGCTCTTTTGCCATGTTTTTTCCTTATATAATTAAATTTTAAAAAAATTATACCAAAATAGAAAAAATAAGTTCCATTGAGCCGATTATTTAGCTTAATCCTATTATAGAGTCAAGAATATAATCATCTTATTTTTAAGGAACAGGTAATCCAATCTTATATAAAGGAAGATATTCAAAATAATATTGACAATGTACGGATATAATATAATCCAATGTATCTTTATATTGTGGCTGTTTAAACCAATCATTTAAAATATAAATATACTCAACTTCATAATTTAATCGTGAAAATATTTTTTGGTATTGTTTCTTTTTAAAATCACATGTTTGTAATTTTTCATCAACACTACCCGCACCATTTTGAAATTTTATTTCTATAATAAAAATAGTATTTTCTTTAATTACATATATCGCTTCATCAGGTAATAATTTTTTGGATAGAATTTCTTGATAATTAACATCATTTATATCTAGATAAGTATATAAAGCATGTTGCTTAAATGCACTTGCAACAAAACTACCTTGATAAAATATATCATACCAATTACTTTTTCCTTTAGAATTCTCATTTAAGGAAATGTTATATCCCTCAACCTCAGATAATCTAGTAACTAAGTCAACTCTTTCTTCAAATCGTATACCTGTTTGAGTATTTGCTCCACCTACACCATTTCGTATCATTTATCTACTCTTCTAAATCCAAATAATTTATCTAACTCAACAGCTGAATTAGCAACAACTCCACATTTTGGACACTTATGGAATAAATTTATTTCTCCTGACATTATTTTCCTTTAATTCAGATTCTATCATAAAATATTTTATGGAATTGGAATATAGTCTATTTGATTTTTTTAAAAATTTCTTACCAAAACTTCACTAATCTTCCCACGCCCACTACCCTTACTATTAATAAACCGATTAGCCTGAATCTTTTTAATATCAAACTTATTATACAACTCATTAATAAACTCCGTATCCGAATTGCTATGCACAACAAAAGCACCCTTTCTATCCAATTCAGAAAAGAGCTCAAAAAGCTCCTCTTGCTCTCTATCTAAAAATTCAAACTCACTATAGGAAGTAAAACTTGAAGTAGGATTAAGAGGATAATATGGAGGGTCAAAATAGACCAAGTCATCTTTAGTTGCATACTTCAATACATCTATATATGAAGCATTTAAAATAGTAGCATTTTGAAGAGCATAACTAGCAGAGTAGATAATATCACTATCACAAATATTAGGATTTTTATAACTTCCCATTGGTACATTATTTTGATTTTTACGATTAACCCTATAGAGACCATTGAAACAAGTTTTATTCAAATAAATAAAACGTGAAGCACGAGTAATTTTATCTAACTCTAAAAAATTATCTTCTCTATCCCAAGCTCTAACCTCATAATAGTACTCTTTTGAGTGATTTTCTTTAAATTCAAAAAGTTTTTCAATAAGCTTTTTAGGAGATTCTTTTACAATATTATAGGCATTAACAAGCTCACTATTAATATCAAATAGATAAACTTTTTTTCCATCTAGTTTCCCTTGTTTTTGAAGTTCAAAAAATAGAGCTCCACCACCAACAAAAGGTTCAAAATAGTTATTAAATTTTTTAGGTAAAAGAGGAGTAATTTGAGAAAGCAACCCTCTTTTACCTCCTACCCATTTTACAAAAGGTTGTATTTTAGATATATTGATATTCTGATTTATAAGTTGAGTCATAACCTTCCTTTAATCAAATATTATACCTAAAATAGAGTAAATAACCTCTACTTCTCAATCCTCATCATAGCAATATCTCCATGAACGCACTCTAACTTTTTAAGCGTTAGCATTGCTTCTTGGATTTTGGCTTCTTGACAAGAGTGTGTGGTAAATAGAAGTTTTACACGGTCATCATTTTTATGAGGTTTTTGTAGCATCGACTCGATAGAAATATCAAATTTCTCTAACTCGTTAGTAATTTTTGCTAATACACCCGATTTATCATCGACACCCATTCTAAGATAATAGTTAGTTACAATCTCCTCTTCAGGAAGTAAGCTTAATCCTGACTCTAAAGGTTTTTTATAGCCTAACATTGGTCCATGATTTCCACGAACAATGTCTACAATATCGGCTACTACAGCCGAAGCTGTTGCATCTCCACCTGCTCCTGCACCGTAATACATGGTTTCGCCAACACGGTCGCCCACAACTGAGACAGCATTCATAACACCATCTACTTTTGCAATCATACTCGATGCTGGAATCATGGTTGGATGGACTCTAAGCTCTACACCCTCTTCTGCTTTTTTTGCAATACCAAGCAGTTTAATCTCATATCCAAACTCTTTTGCAAAGGCTACATCTGTTTGTGTAATATTTTGAATACCCTCAATAAGAATATCTTCAGGTTTTGCATCGATACCATAAGCGATACTTGCTAAAATAAGAAGCTTGTGAGAAGCATCAAAACCACCTACATCAAATGTTGGGTCAGCTTCGGCATAACCTAAATCTTGTGCCTCTTTTAAGATAGCATCGTACTGAGCACCCTCGTTAATCATTTTGGTTAACATATAGTTGGTTGTACCATTCATAATTCCTTGAATAGACTCAATATGATTGGCAGTTAATCCATTTCGTAATGCACCAATAATTGGAATTCCACCTGCTGTACTTGCTTCGTACATCAAAGGAATATCTCCTGCAATCTCTTGGAGTTCATAACGATGATACGCAAGAAGTGCTTTGTTTGCAGTAACCACTGCTTTTCCATTTTCTAATGCTTTTTTTACCAAAGCATACGGCTCTTCAATCCCACCCATAAGCTCTACAACAATATCAATTTCAGGGTCATCAACAATATCTAAAGGGTTGTCTGAAAGTTTAATATTTACACCTCTATCTTTAGAGAGGTTCTTAACCACTCCAGCCTTGGCAACAATCTTTTTTCCAGCTCTCGCCTCCAAAATATCTGCATTGGTCTCTAAAATATTGGCAACACTTGCCCCTACTGTTCCTACACCAAGTATTCCTATTTTTACCATGACATTTCCTTTTTAACAATACTGTTATTTTTATTTTTGATGGGTTATTATATTAAAAAAGTAGTGGGGTAATGCTTTAACATTACCCTAAAATGAGTAAAAAGTTATTTTGCGTTCTCTGCTTCTACAACTTTTAGGAATTTTTTGATATTTCTTGCAGCTTGACGAATTCTATTCTCGTTTTCAATAAGGGCAATACGCACATATTGGTCTCCATATTTTCCAAAACCAATCCCTGGGCTTACAGCAACACCTGCTTCTACCAGTAATCGTTTTGAAAACTCTAAACTTCCCATTGCTCTACAAGATTCAGGAATTTTACCCCAAATAAACATGGAAGCATTTGGTTTACCCATCTTCCAACCTGCATTGGCAAAAGATTCAAGCATAACATCACGACGCTTTAAGTAACGAGGAATAATTTGCTCATCAGGAACATAACCATGTTCATCAAGAGCCACTGTAGCTGCAACTTGAATTGGGGTAAACATACCATAATCTAGCCAAGATTTAATACTTTGTAACGCACCAATAAGTTTTTTGTTTCCAACAACAAAACCAACACGCCACCCTGCCATATTGTAAGACTTAGAGAGTGTATATGCTTCAACAGCCACATCTTTAGCACCTTCTACTTCTAAAATAGAAGGTGTTTTATATCCCTCAAACGTAATATCTGCATAAGCAATATCAGAGATAATATAGAAACGTTTCTCTTTTGCCAAAGCCACTATCTTAGTATAAAATTCAGGTGTTACCGTTGCTGTTGTTGGGTTATGAGGGAAATTTAAAACCAAAAACTTTGCTTTTGGTAATGAGTTCTCTAAAGCATCATTTAAATCAATAAAAAACTGCTCTTCGTCCACTTCAAAGTTATCTTCATCAAACTTAAGCTCCATCTTCTCTACATTTGCACCAGCCAAAATAAACGCTTGTGAGTGAATAGGATAGGTAGGGTCTGGAACAATTGCAACATCCCCAGGGTTAGAGATGGCTTGCACCAAATGAACATAACCCTCTTTACTTCCCATAGTTGCTACTACTTCTGTATTTGGGTCAAGCTCAACATTGTATTTACGCTTATACCAATTAGTCATTGCCAATCGAAGTTTATAGATACCCTTACTAGCACTATAACCATGTGTTTTATCACGTTGAGCTGTTTCACAAAGCTTATCTATAATAGGTTGAGGTGTTCTGGCATCAGGGTTCCCCATGGAAAAATCTATAATATCGGCACCTGCTCTTCTTGCATCCATCTTTAGGTCATTTATTTCAGCAAAAATATACTTTGGCAATCTATTTATTTTTTCAAATTGAATCTCGTCAAACATTACTATCCTCTTCTTCTTATTAATTTTTAAAGCGTAGTTTTACCAACCACGTCGTCCATTCATTGCTCTAAACTCTTTTTTAGTCAATGTTTTAATCTCACTACTATCAATATAAAAATAGTGTTTTTTGCTATCTGCTAACTCTATTGTACTCACATCACTAACAATATCAACGTAACCGTGTCCTGTAACCAATAACCAACGAGCACCTTTTATATCAAAAGGTGTTGATGTTTTTTTCATAAACTCTCTTTTTTTCTTGGTGTCAAGATTAATAAAACCAAACCAAAGTGTACCACGCGTTGGGTTAATTGTTATCGTTGAGATTGCAGTAGAAGGAGTCTCTACTGTCTCATTTGCTTCAGCAGTTACAACCTCTTCAACCGTCTTTTTAACAACATCTTCGGCACTTTCAATAACTTCTTGAACAATGGATTCAGCACTCTGTTCTGCTTCACTTGTAAGCTTTTGGGTACTATTTACATCAACAAGTGTACCTTTTTCTTCAATTTTATGCTCTGTGGCGATTAAAGTAATTTTTTTTTCTGCAGGTGCAACAGGAGTTGCAATCGTTATTGGCTCCTCTTTAGAGCTTTCAATCATAACATTCTCAGCTTCTTTTTCTGTAATATTAGACTCTAAAGCTTTATTATCATCAAAAAAATCTTTTTTATCTTCAATATTCTTAAGTACACCATCTAGTTTGCCTTGCGTATAAAGATACCATCCTCCACCAAGTAGTGCTAAAACAATAAACCATTTGAAAAATGAAAAATTATTGCCCTCTATCGAGTCTTTAGAAATCATAACCACATTCTCGTCAGCAGGCTTATTCTCTTCAAAATAGACTTTAACACGCTCCCTAAGAGAAGAGACATCTATATCTTTGTACTCTCGTTCTAAAATAAGCAAAAAACCCAACGATTTAACTCGTGTTAATTTTTCAAAGTTCTCTTCAACTAAATTATTTAAATTATCTATTGAAATATTGGTAACTGAAGAGAGTTTTTCAACACCACTTTTATCTATCATCTCATTTAACTGCATTTTCCATCCTATGTATTAAAATTGCTGCTGCTGCACTAACATTCAATGAATCAAATTTATGCTTCATTCCAATCGAAATCATCTCATCTATTTTGGCTGTTGCACGTTTTGAAATCCCTTTGCCCTCTGAACCTAAAACTAATACTCTTTTATCTGAAAACTCGCATGATTCAACTCGTGTTCCCTCCATTCCTGCACCATATATGGTAAAACCAACTTGCTTTAACTCATTCAAAACGTCTAAAGTGTTTGGAATAATAACAAAAGGTATCTCCATTAATGCTCCAGAGCTTGTTCGTATAATTGAAGCAAAATTTAGTGTTTTTACACCCGTAGCAATAATACCATCTGCACCTAAAGCATGAGCAGAACGTACAATTGCTCCAATATTACCTGTATCGGTTAACGTATCAAGAACGACAATAAACTTCTCTTGCTTTAAGGTAGAGAGGCTACTTTGAGTAAAAGGTTCCATCTCAATCAAAAGACCTTGATGATTTCCACCTTTACTCATACTTTGAGCCCATTTTTCTTCTAAAAATTTAATTTTTTCTTTGAAATGTTCAAAAAGGTTTTGAGGCAAAATGCCCTTTTTTGCGATATAAACTGTTTTAATGGCTGATTCATGCTCTTTTAGGGCATGTAAACAGACTTGTTTCCCATAAATAATCATAAAAAGATTTTATCAAATTTTTGCTGTGTCTTTTCATTAAAAATTCAATAGAATAATATTTAACGCTTAATTAGTTCTTGATACCATGTTTTAACAGATTTATCTGTTATTTTTGCTAATAATTTTGCCTTAACTTTTGGCTGTAAATCAAAAGCTAAAATATCTTCAACATAGAGTGCTTGGGCTTGCTCTTTTTTGGCTTGAATTACAACAACCCATTCGCCTTTAGAGTTAATACTTTTAAATTGTTCTAAAACCTCTTTAGCACTTCCTCTATAATAATTTTGAAACTTCTTTGATAGTTCTTTGGCAAAAAAGACCTCTCGGGACTCATCAATCGAGCTAATCTCTTCGATTAACTTCTCTATACGATGAGGGGCCTCATACAAAATAACATTCTCTTTTCGATTCATCGCTTCAATCAATAGCGAAGAGCGTTCACTCCCTTTATGAGGTAAAAAACCAAAAAAGAGGAATCTTCCCTCTTCAAAACCTGAAGCAGCATAAGCTGTCGTAACGGCTGATGCTCCAGGAAGAACATCATATACTATAGAGTTTTTTTGACAATACTCTACAAGAATTTGCCCAGGGTCTGAAATAATAGGCATGCCTGCATCTGAGACATAGACAACATTTTCTCTACCAAGACGCTCTGAAATTTCAAGTAAACGTGTTGCTCCATTGTGTTCATGAAAAGATAAAAATTCAACCTTGGGGTAGCTAAAGTCAAAACGCTCTTCAAGAATAGCTAATAATCTTTTGGTTTCACGGGTATCTTCACATAAAAACAGTGTTGCTTCTTCAAAATATCGTAAAGCACGAATAGTAATATCTTGGGGGTTTCCAATAGGGGTGGGGATAAAAGTTAACATATTATTTTAAAGTGTTCCCAAATAGAGCTTGGGAACAGAAAAAAAATCAATCAATTAAAGATTGTATTTTTTCTTAAATTTGTCGATTCTACCAGCAGTATCAACACTTCTCTCTGAACCTGTAAAGAATGGATGACATTCATTACAAATATCAATTGTCATTTTTTCTTTAATACTTTTAGTTACAAATGCATTTCCACATGCACAAGTTACTGAGCAATCTTTATAATCTGGGTGTATATCTTTTCTCATTTTGAGACCTTTAAAAGTAATTTTTATGACAGGTAACCAACCTGTTCTAGCTATAAAGCTCTTCCTCTACAAAGAGGGGCTGTTGCAACGTTCTGTGCCGAGACAACAATTTTCGGAGCGAATTATATCAAAAAAAGATTAATCATACGTTATTCAGTTAAAGAGCTTAAAATTTTTCTCATTCTCTTTTGTGCATCTTCAAGAGTAGATAACTCCTCTTTATCTGTAAGTGCCATAGAACTCATCCAGTTATAAACCGAAGGAAATGCAATAGTCATAGTGTCAGCATCTTTCTTTTTACTCATATATAAAGAACAAGGGGCAAAAGCACCTGCTTCTGGATGTGTTTTAGCAATGGTATAGATAACAGGGAGTTTACAAATAGAGTATACTTCATAAAAATCAAAGCCCTCATAATTTGCCTCTTCAAACTCGTCTCCTAAGTTATTCTCTCCTGCAATTATAAAACCATTAAGTGCCAAATCTCCTCCAAATCCCATCTTTAACTCTTCTAGCTCATCGTCCCAATCTTTGGCATCAATCTCCATACTGAACTTGGTTACCAACTCTTTTTTTGTTGCCTCTATTTTATAAGGTAGTGTCTCCAATTTTCCATTTGGCATTGCAGTTTTCAATGTTTTAACTACCAAGGTTCTTAAATCGGTCAAGAGTTTTTCATCTGCTGGAATCTTCATGATTTTCTGCATTGCCGAAGAACTTAATGAAGATACAGAGATACTCTTATCCCCTTTTTTTGTATAGATTGACATACTCATTGGTGCAAAAAGTCCAATATTGTCATATTTTTTTGCTAAAGCTAAGGTAGTATCTTTTTTATAAAAAGTAAAAAGATTATAACTCTCGAAAGTTGTCTCTTTGAACTGCTTTTTAAAAGGAATGTTCATGTCTCTGTTTGCCGATACAAAAAAACCTGCTTTTGTAAATGCCTCTTCTATGGTTTTTGCTGTAATCTTTCCATCTTTGTTGGGCGAGGTAAGCACCTCAATATCTTCTGCCATTAGCCCTGTTATTAATAATGAGCCAATAAGTAGCCCCTTAAGTATCTTTTTCATCCTATCTCCTTTATTTGTTATGGTCGAATATAGATATATCCACGTAGTTGACGTTCAATCAGTTCAACAATTCCTGCTGTAACCACTTCAACACCATCAAGCAACTCTTTTTTATCTATATTTAGGGTGGTCATTGTATTTTGACAAGCAATAAACTCTACATCATAGGTCATCAGTGATTTAACCCGTTTTCGTATCTTGTTATCATGATGATTAAGTAAAGCCTTAATACCTTGTGAGTAAGCGACAATAACCACTTCGGTATTGTCTACACCATAAAATTTAATCACATTATTAGCAGAACCCAAAATATGATTAATCTCCTCTCTATCCCATTCCGTAATGGGAAAAACAAATCGTCTAGGGTTCTCCATAGAAGGTTTTGGTTCAGCAAACTCTGTTTCAGCAGATAAAAGAGTGAAACTTGTCGCCAAAAAGAGCCATATACTTATAATTTTTATCATCTTTTATCTCCTTTTGCTTTTCGTAGAACCATTTCAAGTAGTTCTATAAAATCTTTTTTATTCCAAGAACCTTGTATTTTAGAGACTACTTTTTCATTTTTATCTATAAAAAAAAATGTAGGTGTAACCTTATGCGTTAAACCTAAAGGTAGTTTCTCTGTTTTAACATTAATGGTAATAGGAATAAAATTTTTATTTAAAAAAGAGAGTACCTCTTTATCAGACATCACTTCTTTATCCATTTTTTTACAAAAATGACACTCTTTTGAAGTGAGTTTCAACATTACTATTTTATGATTCTCTTTAGCTAAGGATAATCCCTTTTGGTACTTAGAGAGCTGAGGTTTTTCATCTAGTGAAACATTACTTTCACAAGAGAGAAACATCATTGAGAAAAAAACTATAACAACTATCTTTTTCATTAGAAAATCCCTTTTTTAATTTTTCTTTTAAACTTAACTAATAGCATTTTTTATAATATTAGCAAAATTTAATTTTTATATTAAGGTGCAACTTTCTAAACCAAGTAAGAAAATGTGAAAAATCTCTTGGTTTAAAGTTGCACTGTTAATTAAAACTTAAATTGATACTGAGCCAAAATAGTATCATCTCTATAGAATGAACCTGTTTTTCCACTAAAATTTTCACTATTACTTACGTTAAACGTCTTGGTATCCCCACCAGCAACAACATAGTTAATCATCACTTTATGTGAATTTCTTTTTCGCTTATTACTTCTATCCATTTTATTATTTGCAGGATTTAAATGAAAGTTCACACCCAAATAGGTATTACTCACATCTGATGTTTGACCATCAAGTTTTTCACTTCCTCGAATATCTTTAAAAGCCAACTCAATTGCATCGGTCACATAATGTGTCCCTGTTACAGCTGTGGTACTCATGTCCCACCCTTTTCTACCTTGAATGTTCTCTACATCATAATATTCAAATTTAAGATTTGAACGACCAAAATGCGAATCAATACCAAAGTTTAAAACATTATAATCTTCACTATCAGCTGTTCCACCTGCCATAGGACTTGTACCATAAGATAATTCAGTATGCAACTCTTGTCCCCAATCAAACATCACACGCCCCATGTAGGCATTTCCTTCTGAATCTTTTTTATTACTCTCTTTTACTGCACCTGAACGGGTTGTTTGGTTAGCAATCATAAGGTCATATCCAAAACCTTTCCATGGTCTTTCGTGTCCCATCTCTAAAGCATTTACTTTTCCATTACTTCCAAAGCCCATATCACGTCCAGAAATCATAAGACCTGTACCACGTTCAAATGCCAACTTCTTATCAAACCCTCTTTTGATAACGTCAAGATTCCAACCAGGAATTGTAAAGCCCATACCTACTGGTGTTTTGATAAGACCTGCTTTTATCTGTAAATTATTATTGACTTTATAAGCAATAAAAGCATCTTTCATAACACGTCTAAAACCTGTATCCTCTTTATCATCTGTCGCTTGATTAAAGTCTAAAAATACCTTTCCTGCAACATTCCCTGAAAAGTATTTCCAACCCAATCGAATACGGTCTGCTCCAAATTTAACTTTTGAATCTGAATCTTTATCAATTGAACCATCACCCATACCTGCATTGATTTGAGAGAAACCAAACATTACTAATTTTGCATCACTTCCTGCATTTTTGTGTTCCCAAGAAATAGCTGAAGCTGTTGTTGTTGATAATAGTGTAAATGCTAACCCTGTAGCCAATTGAATCATCTTACTCTTTTTCATTTTACATCCTTTGTAATAGTTATTATCTTTATAAGATAATTTTATGTATACTGATAGATGTGATTTTATATCACACCTTTACTTATCTCATCGTTATAACTTACAGGTCTTAAGATGAGATAAGTCCCTTCTTTAAATTAACACTTGGCACCTTTTTCAGGACAGCCACAACTATAATCTAACACTTTAACATTTGAAGTCAATGAGATGTCAACTACTTTTTTTGCTCTGATATAGTCACTAACTACCTCATAAACAGCAGGTGTCTCTTTGTCCATATTCTCGCCCACACTTTGTAGGTTTCCACCCCAAGATGAAACTCTATACGTTTTTTTAACATCGATTGGTTTACCACCAATCAAGAAATCAGAAATCCGTTTTCCTGAGGGAGCATCAATTTTAATACTGAAAACTACGGAAAAAAGAATTCAGCTAAAATGTCAATAAAAAATGAAAATAAAAACCTACATAGAAAAAATAACAAAAACGCTTGAAAAAGATAGTACAAAAAACAAAACAGAGAATTTAATAAAAAAAAATGGTGGA
>CAYPCV010000232.1:0-5040 GCA_964409295.1 uncultured Sulfurovum sp. | reverse complement strand
GATTTAAAATTAGGATAGCCACCACCTTTAAAAAAGTGCTGGTATGCTTTGTCCATATTAGCTATGGATTGCTGAATAGCTTGTGAATCAATCTCTTTTAACCAAGAAGTCTTTTCACGCTTTTTGAGTTTAGTGATATGATTGATTAATGCAAACTTTCCAACCTTTTTGCCAAATTTAGAATAGGCAAACTTTCGTAAAGCTAATGCACGATTATACACATATCTTGCTCCACCAATTTGAGAAGAGATGATTTGCTGTTGTTCTTTGCTTGGATATAGTCGAACTTTTTGAGCTTTTAACATTTCTTCTCCTTTTTAATATGGTGTGCTATTAGAGTTCTTGCAAAACTTGGAACTGGTGCTTTAGCTCCACTATTTTGTGAGGCTGAAGCCATCACTTCCAATGAGTTTTGCAAGAAGTCTATTGGTATTTTACCTAATTAATACTAATATTCTCTAATGCGAATGTAGCTTATATCCACCACTTGAAAGAGGTGGTTTTACGCTACGATTTGATAAAACGAGGCGAAATACCGTCGATTCCATATTTACGGAATCGGCGTATTTACAATTGTATAGATTACTCTACAAAACTTGCTAAATCATTTTTAACAGAGATAATATCAATATATGGTTGAATATCATCTTCACTAATTCCAAATGCTTCTACAAAAGAGAAAAATAAGTTTTGCTCCTCTTCGTCAGCATCGCCATCTGCAAGTAAAATATCAATTAAGTTAGCCAAAATTGTAAACTTTTGGTCTTCGGTTAGTTTCTCGCTTGCCTCTTTTTGAAATGCTTCTAAGCCTTGTTTTTTAGAGTACTTTTGTGAAAGACTCATTAACTCTTCAGCATCGCCGATTGCGTAAAGTTTAACTGCTAGGTAGTTCATCTCTTCATCGTCAATCTCTCCGTCTGAAGCCATCATGTAAATCATACTTGTTGCCAAAGCAATCGCTGGTGTTAATTCTGTATTAGATGAAAATTTATCAAAAAATCCCATTTTATGTTCCTTATGTTTATTATTTTTTATTTATAAGGAGGAATTATAGCCATAATTTTCACATTTAGAACACAAAAGACAATTTTAAGATTATATTGTTATATTTCCTTAAATAATAAAATATAGGAGTCTCTTTATGAAACAAACCCTAGCCGAATTTTTCGGAACTTATGCTCATAGCATTGTATTTTTACATGTTATCTCTGCCATCATTTGGATAGGAGGTATGATTGCCATTCGTTTAGCTGTCCATCCTCACTTACAATTAATTGAAGAAACAAGATTAAAGCTTGAAAAAACACTTTCCATTATGGGTAGATTTTTTAATATTGTAATGCCGTTTATTATCATTTTACTTATGACAGCTGTTGTTATGTCTATGGGAATGCAACTTGAAAATAAAATGATTGTTCATGCCAAAGAAGGTATTTGGACAATCATGGCAATAAACTTTGCATTTATGTACCTCAAAAGAAGAAAAGCTCAAAAGTTTTTTGACAACAACCAACTAGCTGATGCAAAACTTACCTTGGCTCTTATTCCTAAAGTTTTACTTCCTCTTAATATTGTTTTAGGTGTTGTAGCTCTAATATTGGGTGTAACTTTAAGAGGTTTTTAATACAATTTTAAAAAATTAAAAGTGGTGTGATAGCAATCACACCCTACAGGACTTTTATGATACACCTCGCCTCAAACTCCTCTTCACGTGCCTTACTTCTTAACAAATTTAGCATTGATTTTATTCAAAAAGCTCCTCAATACGACGAAGAGCAGATTCAAACCAAAACAGCCAAAGATTTTGCCTACATTGCATCAAAAGGAAAACTAGAGTCTGCTATAAAAGAGTTTGGATTAGAGACTCCCCTACTCACAGCCGACTCTGTCATTTTATCAGCCAATGGAGAGCTTTTACGAAAACCAAAAAATATTGACGATGCAAAAAGAATTTTAGAGCTTCAAAGTGGCTCTAGCATGGCTATTATTTCAGCAATGCACTACAAAACAAAAGCATTTTACTTCTCTGATGTATCAGCAACTTACTATAACTTTAGCTCTTTTGAAAAAAAAGATTTAGAAGCCTATTTAGAAGGTGGTCTATGGGAAGGAAAAGCAGGAGGCTGTATGGTTGAAGGTTTTTGTAAAAAATATATAAAATCAGTACAAGGGAATGAAAGTACGGCTATGGGGTTGAATGTAGAGAGATTACTTTCATGGTTGTCAAAATAAATATTACAATTTGAAATATTTCAGGTGCTTTGATTTAAAAATATAGTAAAATTACAAAAATTAAAAGGAGTATTTGATGGTTAAGTTTTATTATAACTTTTTTCAAAAAAATTACAAATCTAAAATACTTCAACTCATTACAGACATAGAAAGACTTTTAGCTTTAGAGAATATAGAAGTATCTGATGAGTATGATATTATTTACGAAAAAAAATATCTCTTAACTTTAAGTGAGAAACAGTGGCGAAGAGTCAATCAATTGCACTATACTTTAGAAAAAAATCGAAAAAAACTCTCTCCTACTCTTCTCAAATTTATAAATAAGAATAAAAAAGAAAGCTATACAAAATTCTCTTTTGTTGATACTTTTGCAGGTGCAGGAGGACTTAGCTTAGGAATGGAGAATGCAGGATTTAATCCTATTTTTGTCAATGAGATAGAGCCTAGATTTTTGGAAAGCTACTATTTTAACCGAGAGTTATCTTTAGAAAACTATTTTTGTGATGATATAAAAAAATTGGTAAAAAGTTATGAGCAATATAAACATCATTTTCAAAATGTTGACCTTTTTATTGGAGGCCCTCCCTGTCAAGGATTTTCTATGGCAAATAGACAACCTATTCTTGATGACCCTAGAAATGAGCTTTATAAATACTATTTAGAACTATTGCATCTCATTCAACCAAAGTTTTTTATTATGGAAAACGTCAAAGGAATGATGAACAAATCAGATGAGATTAAAAGTGATTTTTATAAAAAGGTAGGAGAGAACTACTCGATTGAAATTATTCTACTCAATGCAAAAGATTTTAATGTTCCACAAAACAGAGAACGTGTTTTTGTTATTGGTAGTAGATTAAAAGCAGTAGAAGCATCACAAATTGTAAAAGATATTTTAAGCGATAAAGTTATAAAAAACTCGTTTAAACTCAAAGATGCATTAGAGGGACTTCCTATTTTAATGCCAAAAAGGGTAAAAAATGCTTCTAAAATGGAAAATGAAGAGATAGGTTTTAAATTTAGAAAATGTCCAATAGAAGAGACATTATATATGAAATTTTTAAATACAAATAAGAGCAACTATTTAAGCAATCACATAACGCGATATAATAACGATAGAGATATTGAAATTTTTTCACGGCTTCCACAAGGTGCGAACTCTTTACATGAGTCTATTGAAGATATTATGCCTTATAAGAGTCGAAATCATATGTTTAAAGATAAATATTTTAAACTGGATGAAGAAAAATGCTCTAAGACAATTACATCACATATGAAACATGATTGCAATATGTATATTCATCCAACAGAAGCAAGAGGATTAAGTCCTAGAGAATCAGCAAGAATTCAAACCTTTCCTGATGACTATATTTTCATGGGGGCAAACAACAGTTGGTATGCTCAAATTGGAAATGCTGTACCTGTAAAACTGGCTGAAGTTATTGGAAAAAACATTATGAAATACATAGGAGATAAAAATGAATGAAAAAACTTTAAAATATATTGACCTATTTTCAGGTATTGGTGGATTTCGTAGAGCGTTAGAGCTTTTATCGGAAGACTTGGGAACAAAAACACAATGTGTAGCTTTTTCCGAAATAGACAAATATGCTATAACCTCCTATAAAGCCAATTACAATACTGAAAATGAGATTGAAATTGGAGATATTGAAACGTTTGTAGAAGATAATAAACGAATAGAAGCCTTACCCGATTTTGATATTATATTTGGTGGATTTCCATGTCAACCATTCAGTATGATGGGTAAACAGTTAGGACTCAAAGATGAACGGGGTGGGCTTTTTTTCTCAGTTATGAAAATTGTAGATATTAAACAACCCAAATATATTCTGCTTGAAAATGTACGAAATCTATTTACTCATGATAAGGGGGCAACCTATCAACAACTCAAAAAAGAGCTTGAAGAGCATGGGTATAATGTACAAGAAGATGTTTTAAATACTTCTGATTTTGGTCTGCCACAACACAGAAGACGACTCTATATTTTTGCAAGTAGAAAAGATTTAAATACAGAAACCGATATTTTTGATGCTCAACAGATTCAAGAGCATTTTTCTAACCTTCAAGACAGAAGTATTAGAACCTATAAAAATGTTGTGGATGGAATTCTTGATAAACATAGAGTTGAAGACAAATATTATCTATCTGAAAAAATCAAGCCGACTATTCTCTCGAATGGTACAAAAAACTTTAAATCAAACTCTCAAATTAATCAACTCATAGCAAGACCTCTTACGGCAACCATGGTTAAGATGCACCGAGCATGCCAAGATAACTACTACTCACAAGAGTTCTTAGATGCAGAGTGTCAAACAACATATTTAGAAAATAGTTTCTCAAAAGATGAAGAAGCAACTCATAAAATTAGAAAACTTACCCCGTGGGAAACACTTAAACTTCAAGGTTTTGATGAAACATTTTTTATCAACTCTAACAAGGCAGGGGTAAGTAATCATCAGCTTTATAAACAAGCAGGAAACGCTGTTAGTGTCAATACGGTTTATACGGTTTTAGATTATTTGATTCAAGAAGAGTTATAAAATGTACCAAAAAGAACTAAACGCTCTAAAAAAAGCAAACCGATTTCGTCAAAGACGTATTTGGGATAGAGATTTAATAGACTTTGCATCTAATGACTATTTGGGTTTGGCCAATGATAAGCAACAACTCAAAAAAGCTCTAAAACTCTTAAATGAATACGATACACATGCACCAAAAGCGAGTATGTTGGTTAATGGCTATCACGAAGTTCATGAACGGTTTGAGCAGACATTGGCACAATTAAAT
>CAYPCV010000231.1:0-7679 GCA_964409295.1 uncultured Sulfurovum sp. | reverse complement strand
CTGCTGTTGCTGTAAAATCTGGAGCTTTATTTGTTACGATCATTTTAATAATACCTTTTTAAATAATAATTTTTATTAACAAGGAAATAATATCTTATTAAAATTAAAATCAGGTAAAACTACTCTTCTTTAGTTATTTTTTCTTTGATGACAACTTTTACGGGTTCTTTGGTATTTTTACCTATATATGGAATCGATGCTTCAAGTAAAATAGGGACAATCTTCTTTAAATTTTTTGACTCTCCTATACTTGATACATCTACACGCCATAACTCTTTTCCCATTTGATTTTTAGCCAATAAGGTAACGTAACGATTATAGTAATTGTATTGTTTACGATAAGTTCTATAGTAGCCCCAATTCCCCCAAAATGGATTATAGTGGTGTCTATAAAAACCATAAGGGTATCCTACTGAAACACCTACACTAACTTCTGGCTCACTATAGGTTTCTACCTCTTCTAGTAGTTTTTCGATGCCATAATCAAAATAGATAATCTGTTGTGCTTCTAAAGAGGAGTAGGGTTGAATATACCCTTTAGATAGAAGAAGTTTGACTAGATAGTTACTTTGCTCTTGAAAAAGAAGACTGTTTTTATTGGTATTTTTCCCAAGAGCTTCAATTTTAAATGAACTGGGTATAGCTTTTAAATTAGGAACTGTAATCGCATCAATAGTTATTTTGTATTTATTGCTTATTGGAGAACACCCTGTTGTAAAGAGAATGGGTATGAGTGTTAAGATTAAAAAAATAATTTTATTCATAAAGTATGTCTCCTTTAATAGTAGTTTACTATTCTACTATAAGTTTTCTTTGTAGATGAAGTGTAGAGGCTTTTGCCTCTATTTAAATGGTAAAAGTCCAAATTTTTTAATAAATGCTTTATCTATATTTATAAGTCCACGCTCTTGTAGGCTATCAAGTACCTCTTTGGTACAGAATGTATCTCCTGGCCACTCTCGATTGAATCCATCTAGTTCTGATTTATTTGTTCCGTCTACGGCTATAAATGGCTCTAGTGTAATGTCTCTTTGAGCATCAATATTGTTGACCACACGCCAAAGTAGCATGTATGGTTCATTGATGTCATTATTAATTTTGTCTACGATAATTAATACTTTAATATGCTCTTTTAAACTTTTGAGTTTTGTAATAATGTTTTGCATTGATTGTACTTTAGTGACTGTAATAAGACAAATAGGATTTTTAGTATGGGTAAAGTACTGTTTTAATTCTAAAATATTTCCATCAAGCTTTTGCATTTTTGATAAAAGAGCTTTGTCTTGAAGAGGAGTCTCTATTCCAAAATCTACCTCTTTATCGGTAGCATCAATACCAAGCTTTCCACCTACTAATGACTCATTTGCTGTATGGTCAAGAGCATCAATAATTCCTTGGGTAATCAGAATTTTAGATGGGTCAAGGCGATTTAAAATATACTCTGTGATTGCTATGTCATCTTCTAATGCTGGTGCATCTGCATTGATAAAAATGGCATGTTTCACAAAACTCATTTGCCCAACACCCCAAAAGGCATGCATAAATTGCTGTGCGTGACCTTTGTAGAGAGTTTTCATTTTTCCTAAAATTAAATTATGGAAAACACCATTCTCTGGCATGTAGTAATCAATTAAATCAGGAGCCATTGGTTTGAGCATTGGCAGGAAAATACGTTCTGTTGCCCAGCCCATATATTTGTCTTCTAAAGGTGGTTTTCCTACTACTGTAGCTTGAAATATGGGATTTTTTTTCATGGTTATGGTCTCTATCTCCATAACAGGGTAAGGCTCTTTTAGGGTGTAGTAGCCTGTATGGTCTCCAAAGGGACCTTCAATTTGCATTTTTTTAGGGTCTACAAAACCTTCAATAACTACATCAACATCCTTTGGAATATAAATATCATTGGTAATGGATTTAACCAGTTGAGCATTTTTTCCACGAACAAAACCATAAAGAAGCATCTCAAACATTCCATGAGGCATTGGGGCTTGACCACACCATATATATAGTGGGTCTCCCCAAATAGCCACAGTTACAGGCATTTTTTTACCAGCTTGTTGGTACTGGTCAAAGAAATGTGATGCATCTTTATGAATTTGCCAGTGCATTCCTAAATGGTTTTTATCGTACTGTTGTAGTCGGTACATTCCTACATTTTGCATCTCTCCATCAAGGCTTTGGGTATAGACTTGCCCCATGGTTATAAATGCTCCACCATCCTCTTCCCATGTTTTTAAAATAGGAAGTTTATCCAAATTAACATCCTCTTTTCTTACGATAACTTCTTGACAAGCACCAGTAGCTTTTAGGCGTTTAGGAAAGACATTTTTGAGTGCAAAAAGTTCAGGAATCATTTTTAGTTTCTCTATGAAACCTTTTGGGGGTTTCAATTTTAAGAGCTTATCAATACCCTCTGCAACTTTATCTGGGTGTTTACCAAATATCTTTTTGGTTAGCTCTTTATTTGCAAAAATATTCATTAGCACAGGTATATCATATTGAATATCTTTAGCTTTGTTAATTGGATTGGTAAATAGGATAGGGCGAGAGTCGTCTGTCTTTACTTCTATATAAGCGATATGAGGTATCTCTAATTCTACATCGAGTGGTTCATCTATAATTTTTAGATTACCATGCTCTTTTAACCATTCTACTACATCATTCATTTTCTACTCCCAGTTGTTACTTTGGGAGTATTATAGCTTAAAAGTTGTTATGAAACTATTTCTTTATCTCTGCAACAACAACACCTCTAAATTCGCCTAGGGCAAATCCTGTAGCCATATCTTTTGGATAGGTTCGGTCAATCATTTTTACTAGTTCTGGGCTAATGTCATTTCTTGCACCATGACATAGTAGACAAGCTTGTTTCGTTGGTAGAGGTTTATAAACACGGTATTGGTCTCCTAAATCTACAACAAGAGGCTCAAATTTTTTGCTACTTACAAAAGTATCCATTACCATACGGTCTGCTGTATCAGGCTTATTTTTAGGGTTTCTATATTTTAGAGCCGTTCTTCGTAATTTTACATCTGTAATCTGTTGATTATACTCATTAACCATCTGTATAGCCATAGAAGAACAAGCACCCATTGCTGTTACATGAGTTTTATCCTCTTTTAGTAAACCTTTTAGTGTTGGTTGCATAGAACCCATGAATGCATCAATATGCATCATTCCTTCTTCAAGAACTTTTTTATTTTCTATAAAACTAACAGATGCTTGAGCTTTGGCAGGTGTTGGAAGAGTTGGAGCTTTTATTATCTCTTGTGGTATTACTACTTTTGCTGTAGCTACTTCTTTTGTTATCTCTGCCTGTTTTGGTTCAGTATTTGCACAAGCTATAAAGATTATAGGTGTGAGTGCCAAGGTATAAAGTTTTTTGTTCATAATTTCTCCTAGTAATAGTTAGAAGAATTATATCTATTTAGATAAAACCATTAGCTTAATTTTATTTCTTACCTTGACACCTATTTTAATACGGTTTCGCTTCATTTTTTTATTGGCATGATAAATAATTTTTCCATTATTGACTTTGACTTTGTGCCAACCACCTGAGTTGGATAGAAAAACTTCTGCTTTTTTAATGCTTTTATCCTCTAGTTCTATCTGAATGGTTCTAACTATTTTATCTTTTGGATAGCTTAGAGGTTTTTTAAAGTGTACACCACAAAGCTCTTTAAATGCAAGGTAGAGTTTAAAATCTTTTGCATTACTACCAACAACAGCAGAACGATCTATATCGTAAGTATCTGAACATGTTCCACCGTGGATAGCTCCAATATTTTGGTTGAATACAGCTTTAAAATTATAAGGTTCTAAAACTTTTTCAACACGAGAATCGTACTCTCCATATGGATAAACGAAAAGATTTGGTTCATAGTTTAGGTGCTTTTTCATAAGAGCCAAACCTTTGTCCATGTCTTTTTTAATCTCTTGGTTACTCATCTGTCCAAAGTGTCCATGTCCATAAGAGTGAAACTCAACAGAACCATATTTTGCAATTGTTTTAAGTTGTTTCCATGAGACATAATCTTTGTATTTTTTTTCGGTATATTTTACAGCAATAAAAAGAGTGAAGGGGTAGTTGAACTCTTTGAAAACAGGAAGACCATGAGTGTAAAAACTTTTAAAACCATCATCAATACTAAAAGCAACCCATTTATCAGGAATTTTTTCATTTGCATTGATTTTATTAATTATGTCAATAATCGGAACAACTTTATAATTATTTCTTTTTAGATAATTAAACTCTTTTCTAAGCTCTTTTGTTGAAATATTAGTCGTAGGGTATCTATTATCATCAAAACGATGATAGACAAAAATATGTCCATCAGCAAAAAGAGAATATGGTGCTAAAAGGAGAAGTAATAGGAAAAATTTTAGCATTTTTATCTCTTAATCCATCTGTTTTCTAAGAAATGTTGGTGTATCAAGATAATCTTCATTATCGTATCCACCTACTACTTTTGCATTGCCACTATTCAATAGAGTTCGTTGAACAGGTCTTCGTAATGTTGGGATTGCTGTCTCTCTATTTTCTGTAACTTTTGCTTCAGGAACAACTTTTGTCTCTATATCTGAAGGGTCTTCAAAACCTGTTGCGATAATTGTAAGTTTAACTTCATCCAATGGAATATCTTCTGATGTTGTTGTACCAAAAATAATACTTGCATCTTCATCTGCATTCTCTTCTACAATATCCATTGCTTCAGCAATTTCAGTCAGTGGATAGTCTGGGTGGATATGGAAATGAACAAGTATTCCCATAGCTCCATCAATAGATAAGTTATCAAGAAGTGGAGACTCAATAGCTGTTTTAGCTGCATCGTATGCTGCTGAATTCCCTTGGGACTCGCCTACACCCATAAGTGCTAAACCTCGATGACTCATAACTGTTTTAACATCTGCAAAGTCAAGGTTAATATCATTTGCTCCATGTGATAAAATTACATTTGAGATACCACCAACAGCTTGTGACAGAACAGAATCTACAAGTCTAAAACTCTCTCTCATTCCTAAGTTTTTCTCTACAATAGATAGAAGTCTTTCATTTGGAACAACAATAATTGAGTCACTCTCTTCTTTAAGAAGTTCAAGACCCTCTTTTGCTAAACGTTTTCTTTTTCGACCTTCAAAGGCAAAAGGGCTGGTTACAATTGCAACGGTTAATGCACCAACTTCTTTTGCTGCTTGTGCAATAACAGGTGCCGCACCTGTACCTGTTCCACCACCAAGACCAGCAGAGATAAAGACTAAGTCTGCTCCATCAAGCATGGTTTTTATTGTGTCAAAACTCTCTTCAGCCGCTTCTCGACCTACAGCAGGTTTCATACCTGCTCCAAGACCTTTGGTTACTTCCATACCCAATTGTATTTTATAGGGAGCAATGGATGCATCTAAAGCTTGTGCATCGGTATTAGCAACAATAAGATCGATACCTGAAATACCTTCTCTTATCATGTGGTTAATCATGTTTCCACCACCACCACCAACACCAATTGCTTTAATTTTTGCTCCGTTTACTCCAGCAGATGATTCTGTTATATTAAACTCTTCCATAGACATATTCTACTCCTCCTTCTTCTTTCTTAAAATATTTTTGATGCCCATTGCATAAAGTTTTGCAAAGGGTTATTGGGGTCTTTTTTTGGTTCTTGACTTAAATCTTTAAATAAATCATTATTGTTACTTGCTTTTTCATCCGAGAAGGATGGTGTTGATACAGATATTTTTGGTTTTACCATATTCCCCATTGTAATGTCTTGTAATGATTCTGTTGCTTGATAATCTTTTGAGTGTAGCATGTTTTTGTTACCTTCTAACTCATATTCTGTGTGTTTTCCTGTTTCATGATAAATCAAGCCTATAGCTGTTGAAAATTCTGAGGCATTTAAATTATCTGCAACTGTTGTAGCATTTTCAGGATGACCAATGCGTACAGGGATATTAGGCATGAGTGCTTGTGCTAGCTCTCTAGTTCCTTCTATCTTTGTCATTCCACCTGTCAAGACAATGCCTGCACCCAATTGGTCTACAAGTCCACTTCTTTCTAAAGAGTTTGCTAAAATACTGAGAGCCTCTTCCATCCTAGAATAGATAATATTATGAACAATATCCAAAGAGACAGTGTTTAAGTTTCGTTCATCTCCAATAATAGGAAGGTCTACCTCTCCATTATTATTGTTTAATAGACTACCACGCGTTACTTTAAGCTTCTCAGCCGAATCAAGTGGCGTATGTAAGGCAATAGATAAGTCATTGGTAATGTGATTTGAACCTACTGATAAAAAATCATTATATTGAATAGAGTTTCCAACATGAACAATAAGATTCGATGTTTGACCACCTAAATCCATAACAGCAACCCCTCTTGTTTTATCATTTTCAGAAATAACAGCTAAAGCTGAAGCGTATCCACTAAGTACAACTTTGTCTATTTCAATTCCTGATGCATTTACGGCTTTTTTTAGGTTACCAATATTTGACCTAGCTGTCATTATTATATGAGTATCTACTTCCATTCTACTTGCATTCATTCCATTTGGGTCTTCTATAAAATCTTGCTCATCAATTTTAAATTTATATGGTAAAACATGCAGTACTTCAAACTCATTAGGAATATTTGCATTATAAAGAGCCGTTTGCATTACACGATTAATTTCAGTTAATGAGATTTCTTGATTGGGAATGTTAACTACTCCCGTAGAGTTTATACTTTTTGTATATGCACCTGAGATTGAAATCGTTGCCCTAGTTAAATTGATACCTGCAACACGTTTGGCATCATCAACAGCTGTTTTAATAGCTTTTGATGCCAGTTCTATGTTGGTAATGGTACCCTTCTTTATACCTTGGGATTTTGTGACACCATGCCCACTAATTTCAATAATGCCATCTTTTATTTTACCGATAATAGCACATATCTTAGTAGAGCCAATATCTATGGCTAGGATAGGGTTATTCAATTTGCAATCCTTGATACTGTTTTTTATATTTAAAAAATTATTTGTAAAATTCAGTAGGATACATTTTGTCTAATTTCTTAATTAAGCTTGTTTGGAAACTCTGTTCCTTTACTTGGTTAGTATTTTTGTAGAGTTCTTTGGTTCGATTATTTTCAAGCGTAATTAGTTTTTGTTCAACAATTTTGTAAACTATTACTTTACTTCCTATAGGTATAATACCTTCTATAGGTATGATACCTTTTTCTTGCTCAGAAGTAAAGAGTTTTGAGATAAAACTAACAGTTTCCTGTTTATTTAGACCAATATTTTGTGTTTCTGCGTTATCTAGTGTGAGGAAATTTGACACATTTGTTTCGTCATTGTCAATAGTTGACAATTTCTTTTCAGCTAACTTAGATAATGCTTCTCTATTTGCTTCTTTTTGGTATAAAGGAGTAATTATTTCCTTAACTTCTTGAAAAGTTTTGGTCACAGGTTCATTAATAGAGACAATTTTTACAGCTGCATATCTATTGTTTATCGCTTTTGGCTTAATGAAATCATTTACTTGATGGCTATTAATTTCACTCCATGACTCTTGAGAAAGTTTTGGGTCATTTATATCAAGTGTAACTCTTTCTGACTTTTCACTTTTTCCTTTTTGAAAGGCTAAGTAGCGTTTATAAGCAGGCTTATGTGCTATTTTTACTCTTAAATCGTCTATTAAAAAAT
>CAYPCV010000230.1:0-3572 GCA_964409295.1 uncultured Sulfurovum sp. | reverse complement strand
GACCAAATCATAGGTTACTGCACCTATTTTTGCATCTTGATAATCAATAATCACTAACTTTCGCCCTGTCTCCATCATAATGTTTCTGGAGTGAAAATCCCTATGGACAAAATATCCTTGTGGTTGAGAGAGTACCTCATCAGCAATCATCTCTAAAGCATTGTCTAAAACTAATTGTTCTTCTTCACTAAGCTCTTGATGCAGATGTTCATTCATATACCACTCTTGCATAATACTCATCTCAAACATTAAAAATTCTTTATCATACTCATCCATATTGGTTGTATCTGCTTCTTGAATCTTGATGATTTCATGAATACCTTTCATGTAGAGAAGTTCCACGCTCATGGGGCTTAAAACATCTGCTAAATGCCGTGAACCTAAATCCGTAATCAACAGATAGCCATCTTGTAAATTTTGAGCTATAATCCGAGGCACTTCCACTTTGGCTTTAAGCAGTCGTACCGAAATATCGATAAATGGATACAAACTGTCTACATCTGCACTAGAGTCCATAATAATATAACTCTTTTCATCCACAAACAATCTAAAATATTTTCTAAAGCTAGCATCTCCACCAACCATTTCTATCTTATAATCTCTATATCCTAATGTGTCGATCCATGCTTTAATTTGTTGCATAAATTCCCCCTAATATTGTATTATTTGTTGCACCAGTCACAGACTTTAGTGCTATTGACTCCTCTGCCAATCGCTTCTGTGCCAACCATGCGAATATCATTGCTTCCATATTGTCTGAGCTCACACCATATTTTTCAGTAGGTACAACTTCTAACAAAGGCAACTCTTTTTGTAATTCGGACATTAAAAAGATATTCTTAACTCCACCACCACAAACCAACACTTTTTTAATATTAAATTTTTTAATCTCATCAGCAATCGACCTAACTGTCAGTGCTAAAAGTGTGGCTTGAACATCTGATTTAGATATTTTACCCAATGGTTCTAAATATTTTATTAAAAATTTCTTATTAAAATACTCTCTTCCTGTACTCTTAGGATAATTTAAGCTAAAATAGCTATCTAACAACATATTTTCCAATAGTTGCCTATGAATCTTACCTGTTTTTGCCCAAGTTCCATCCTTGTCATAGGCTCTATTGTGTTGCTCTTGAATCCATAAATCCATCAAAACATTTCCACAACCTGTATCATAACCGATTAACTCTTGACCTAATATAGAAATATTTGCCATCCCTCCAATATTAAGAATAGCACAAGCTTCCAGAGAAGAAAACAAAAATTGATGAAAAGCAGGTGCAAAAGGAGCACCTTGACCACCAAGAGCGACATCTTTGGCTCGGAAATCGGCTACCACATCAATACCTGTTAAAACAGCTAAAAGTGAAGGATTCCCCAACTGCATTGAAAAAGCATGCTCTCCATTAGGTTCATGCCAAACAGTTTGTCCATGAGAACCAATCGCTTTTATCTCTTTTGCTTTCATATTTTCTTGTTCTAATAAAGCATCTACGCCTTTTGCAAAAAAAAGAGCCAATTTATAGTCTATCTCTCCCACTTGTTTTAGAGTGGTTGTACCATGAATAACGCGTAGTATCTCCTCTTTTAACTCCAATGGCATGGCTAAAAAACAGGAAGCTTCTAAATGGCAATTTTTATTATCTATCTGACAAAGAGCAACGTCAACTCCATCAAGTGACGTTCCAGACATTAAACCAATATAGAGTTTAGACATCTTTTTTAGCATCTCCAAGCATCATAATCAAAAAAGAGACCAATGTTCCAAGAATCATCATAATCGAAAAGTCTACTTTCACAGCAAGAAAAGAACCAATAATATAAGGCTGTAAAAAAAGTACTGTCAAAAAACCACCAATTAAAGCCCAAAGAACTGTATTTTCATTTCCTCTGTTTGTAAAAATAGCAGCTCCATAAACACCCAACAGTGAAGCATAGGCAAATGCCATAACCCCTAACGCAAAATTAAGTAGGGGAAGTTCACTGTACTGTTGCCAATAGAATGAAAGCATCCCCATTAACGATAGTAACAGAGCAAAAACAAGAACCATTACACGCCCTGCTTTTAAAAAGTGTACTTCATCTCTATTTTTTGATGCCAACCAAGGTCTGTAAATATCTTCTATTGCCACCGAAGACATGGCAGATAGTACAGAATTGGTTGAAGACAAAGCTGCTGCAATCGCCCCAACGGTTACCAGTCCTCGTAATCCCTCTGGCATCTCATTTAGAATATATAGCATAAATATCTTGACACTCTCTCCATCTATATTTTGGTCAACACAAGCCGAAGAGATGTTTGAAATTTCAGGATGTTGGTAAAAGATATAGAGAAGCAAGCCAATAAGTAGAAACAGAAGTGCCACAGGAATGGTAAAGATAATCGCATAAATTAACGATTTTTCTCCCTCTTTTTTATTTTTACAGGTAAGCACCCTTTGCGTCATATCTTGGTCTAGTCCATAGGCTGCGATATTTAGCAAAAACCAACCTGTTAGTAGTGTCCAAATGGTAAAACCACCCGAAAATGAAAAATCCACAAGTTTTAACTTATTATTTTCAGAAAGTGTAGTCACAATGGTTGAAAAATCCGTATTAAGTGAGTAATAAAGATAAACAAGCACAGCAATTCCTGCTCCTACATAGGTTACGGCTTGAATAATATCTGAAAATATAACCGATTTAACCCCACCAAAATAGGTGTACGCCAATGCACCAATCATTAAGATAGCAATAGAGATAGCAATATGTGTTGCCAATATATCAGAAAAGAGTATCATAGAAATGGCTAAAGCACCAATATAAAGCCTTGCTCCACTGGCAAAAAGACGACCTACCAAAAACATAATTCCTGCATATCGTTTTGATGTCTCTCCATAACGATGTTCCAGATATTCATAAACCGTTATCGCATTAATCGCATAAAATTTAGGGACTAATACTTTTGCTACAAAAATAACGGCTAAAAAAGCTGAAACATAAAAGCCTAAAAATGTTAAGTCATGCTTGTAGGAATATTCGGGACCTCCCAAAAAAGTAGCAGCCGATTGTGAAGTGGCTAGAACAGATATAGCTACAGCAAACATTGGCATAGAGTTCGCACCTGTAAAGTACTCTCGTGAAGTTTTAATTTTATTTTGACTAAGGAGAACAGAGGTTAGAATAAGCAGTAAAAAATAGGAAGCAAATATCATCCAGTCTAAAGTGGAAAAGTTTGATTGCATTGATGAACCTTCTCAAATTAATGTTCGTATTATAACGCAAATTCAACATGATTTACTATTTTATATAGAACTCCTTGACAACTCCACCCCCTAAAGAGGGTGGATTCTTCTGAACTCCAAACTAATGTTTAGATATTTAAGAAGCTTTCTCCATGTGTCCCACGGTATTTAGAATATTTAAAGAAGCATTCAAATCAGCATTTAATCTAAAATTACACTTAACACATCTGAATTTACTTTGACTCTTTCTATTCTCTTTAGATATATAACCACAACAAGAGCATTTCTGAGAAGTGAATTTTGGGTCAACCTCAATAACCTCTCCACCCTTTTTCTCTGCTTTGTATT
>CAYPCV010000229.1:0-24109 GCA_964409295.1 uncultured Sulfurovum sp. | reverse complement strand
GATATGCAGAAATTTATGCGTATTACTTTTTTAATTATTTTGATTTTCTTATTTGTTGTCTTTAAGCGTCTGTCGGCTGTTTTTTACCCACTTTTAGTGATTCTTCTTTCGTTGATTACAACAGTAGGTACAATGGCTTGGGCAGGAGTAGCATTTAAATTGCCAACACAGATTGTTCCCTCGCTTCTTTTGGCTGTTTCGGTGGGTGCTACGGTGCATATTCTTTCTATATTTTTTGATAAATTTAATTCTACAGGCGATAAAAAAGAGGCTCTCTCTTATACGCTTGCTCACTCTGGTTTAGCTATTGCGATGACTTCAATAACCACGGCTATTGGGGTAGGGGCATTTGCAGGAAGTGAAGTTGCACCTATTTCAGACCTTGGAACATTTGCCTCTTTGGGGGTTATGGTCTCGTTGGTATTAACATTAACGCTTTTGCCTGCTCTTTTGAGCATTACAAAGCTCAAACCAAAAGCCAAAAGTGAAGCAGGAAGAGTAGATAGTCTTATGAAAAAATTGGCTGTAGTTCCTGTAAAATATACGAAAGCAGTACTTATTGGTAGCTTTTTAGTGGTTGCTATTTCTCTTTTTGCCTCAACACAAGTTAAGCTTTCACATAATCCACTAATGTGGTTTCAACCTGATAACAGTAATCGAGTTTCAACGGAAGTTATTGATGAGAAGATGAACGGAACGGTAACTATTGAAGTGGTGGTAGACACAGGCAAGGAAAATGGTTGGGTTAATCCTGAAAAATTAGAGAAGCTCAATCAATTCTCTGCAAAACTAGAAGCGTATAAAGATGAGTTTACCCATATTGGAAAGGTTGTCTCGTTGGCAACGATTGTTAAAGAGACAAATAGAGCCTTACATGAGAATCAAGAGAAACACTATACGATTCCAAAAGATGCCAATTTAGTATCTCAAGAGTTATTGTTGTTTGAAAATTCAGGTTCTGATGATTTGGAAGATGTGGTGGACAGCCAATTCTCTAAAGCTAGAATTACCGTTAAGTTGCCTTGGACAGATACCATTGAAGCTGTCCAAGTTCTTGATTTTGTAAAAACAGAAGCAGAGAAAACCTTTGCAGGAGATAAAATAGAGACGACAGGAATGATTCCTCTGCTTATTAATACTTTTGCAAATGCCGTACACTCTTCGGTTAGAAGTTATTTTATTGCAGCGATTGTGATTACCTTTATGATGATGTTGATTCTAGGTTCGCCTCGTTTAGGGCTTATCAGTATGATTCCAAACTTAACACCAATTATTATGGGGCTATTTATCATGTACTTAGCTGACATGCCTTTGGATATGTTTACCTTGTTAATTGGGTCTATTGCTATTGGTTTAGCAGTTGATGATACCATACATTTTATGCACAATTTTAAGCGATACTATTTGGAGACCAACGATGTGCAGTTGGCAATGGAGAAGACCTTTTTTACAACAGGTAAAGCGATGGTTATAACAACCTTAGTCTTGTCTTTTGGCTTCTTTGCTTATATGGCAGCCAATATGATTTCGGTTCAAAACTTTGGGATTTTAACAGGGTCTGTTATTATCTTTGCACTTCTATCTGACCTTTTGTTAGCACCTGCATTAATGGTAGTGGTAGCTAAACGAGGTTGGATAAAGTAAGCCCGTAGTGGTTGAGCGATGTCTCAACCCATTAAATATATAAAGGATATAAAAAATGAAAGCAAAAAAAATATTATTTTTACTAGGAGTAGGTGCAAGTCTACTTGGTTCAACACCTCTTATGGCAGACGATGCAACAGCACGAGCTATTATGGAAAAGGTTGATGCACGAGATGAAGGAGATACCTTAGAGCAGGATATGCTAATGGTACTTATTGACAAAAATGGAAATGAACGAACACGTGACCTAAAATCCTATGCAAAAGATTTTGGAGAGGATAATCACAGAACCATGTTCTTTAAATCTCCAGCTGATGTAAAAAATACAGCATTTTTAACTTATGATTATGATGATGGGGCAAAAGATGATGACCAATGGTTGTATCTTCCTGCACTTAAAAAAGTAAAACGAATTCCCTCAACTGATAAGAGTTCAAGTTTTATGGGTTCAGATTTCTCCTATTTTGATATGACTGATAGAGATTTGAATGATTATGATTTTAAATTGATTAAAGAGACAAAAGTACGAGGACATGATGCTTGGATGATAGAATCAACACCACGAAATCAAAAAGTAATTGATGAATCTGGTTATGAAAAGACAATTGCTATTGTACGAAAAGATAACCATGTAGTGGTTCGTGCTATTAACTTCTTGACCAATGGTAAGAAAAAATATTTGGATTTAAAGCAGATACATGAAGAGAATGGAGTTTGGTTGATAGATGAGATGACCATGACTACCAAAAAGGGAAAACAAACCTTGCACAAAACTATTTTGACCTTTTCAAATGTAACGCTTAATGCACCGATTGATGATGGTGTTTTTACAACACGAAGACTTGAAAAAGGACTTTAATGCTAAATCTATCTAGGGTGTTGTGTTTGACAGCACCACTTATTTTAAGCTCTTGTCTTTATGCTGAAACGCTTGATGATACCTTAGAGGGCTTTGATGACGAACCAATTAAGACAAAAGTAGTCTCTTCTGCAAAAGATAATGATGATAAGTTGCTAGGGGGCTTAGGAGGTTTTACAGGAAAATTAACTGAACAGCTTGCTTACTCTTATAGTGATGATTCCCCTCATGACAATATCTCCTCTTTAAAATCCTCTCTTCTTTTAGACTATGAACATAAGTTTGTGAACGGTTTCAAATTTAAAATAAATGGAAAAGCCTATTATGATGCTATCTATGACATTCGAGGAACAGAGAAGTACTCTAAAGATGAGCGTGATGAGTTAAAAAGTGAAGTTGAGCTTTTTGATGCCTATTTAGAGGGAAGTTTGAGTGACACTCTTGATATGAAATTGGGGCATCAAGTTGTGGTTTGGGGGCGTTCGGATACCATTCGTGTAACCGATGTTCTGAATCCTCTTGATAATCGTCGCCCAGGGATGGTGGACATCGAAGATTTACGACTGCCTGTGGCGATGGCAAAGCTTGACTATTTTGTAGGCAATTGGCGTATCACTCCTATTGCTGTGTTACAGCAACGTTTCTCTAAAAATCCACCATCGGGTTCGGCATTTAATCCTAATCCTCGTTCTCTGCCTTCGGATAGAGACTATTCGGATATTACTCCTGCATTGAGTGTTGGAGCAGAATTTTCAGGCTGGGATGTAAACTTTTATGCCTCGCAACTGCATGATGATGCTGGATATGTTCAAAATGGTATGATACAGCACGACAGAGTAAATATGCTTGGAACGGCTGTCAATATTTTAAAAGGTTCATGGCTACTTAAATCTGAATTGGCTCATTTTGATGGTCTTAAATACCGTTCGGCTTTAGACAAAGAGTTTAAACGAACTGATGCTCTTTTGGGCTTAGAGTACAATGGAGTAGCCGATACGCTTATTTCGTATGATGTGGCTCTAAGAAATATTCATGATTATGATACGCGATTAAAAAATGAGATGAGTGAGTTAAAAGAGCGAAATTATCAACATGCCTTTCGTGTAAGTTCCGATTTTATGAATGCTACGCTTAAAGCCAACTATCTTATCTCTCTGTTTGGTTCAAGAATGGATGAGGGTGGATTTCAACGAGCATGGCTTAAATACGATATATCTGATGGTATTTATACAAATATAGGGTTTGTTGACTATATTGGTGGCTCACAACGTTTTGATGCCGTCTCTAATAATGATATGGCGTTTATGGATGTGACTTACAGTTTTTAAAAAAATTACTTTTTTATCTCTAAAATATGTTACGTTTATACACATCTTGAAAAAACATTGATTATTAAACAATTCTAATTAAAAAAAATTAATACTAGTGAAATGACTATAATAGGGCTTTCTTCTTCTGTTTTCTATATAAATAAAAACAGAAGAGGTTTTAATTTAATCTAATCTAATATGAGTATTAATAATAAAAAACTTTAGAAAAAATTTATATATAAATTAGCATTTTCTCTTTACAATGAAATCAACTCTTTTCTATATCATGATGAATACACGGGTTTCAGGAGTGTAAAATATTTTATTGGAGTTCAGAAAATGAGTAAAGCAGAACAGTATGATTTTGAGCCGTTACGTTTAGGTTCTACAGGAGCTATCGTTTTGATGGTACAGAAGACCTTTAACTCTATAGGTTATGAGTTAGAGAGCAATGGTATTTTTGATAAGCATATGGATGAGGTTGTGAGAAGCTTTCAAGAACAAAGAGCAATTTTACCTCTTGATGGTGTGGTTGGTGTTGAGACGATGCTTGAATTAGACCGTCTCTTTCTTTTACCTCACTAGTGTATATTAAAGTGAATGGTTAGATAAATATCTCTTATTGGGAGTTCACTTCTTAAATAGCTTGGAATCGTTATTGGAAAACTATTTTCAATGGCTTTTCTAGCTCCTTTTTGTAAAATCTTTTTCCCATTTATATAACGTATGTTAGATACATTCCCACTGGATGTAATATCAAATTTAATTTTTACTGCACCTTGAATATGCCGTCTTAATGCCATTTTTGGGTATCTTTTATTGGCAATAATTTTGCTTCTTACTTGGCTTAAAAATTGTCGTTTCTCTGCACTTTTATCTACTCTTTTGGGTTCTGTAGGGACTTTTCTATGGACAGGAACTTTGATTACAGGTTTTATTACTCTTTTGGGTTGTGGAGTTGGAATGTAGACCTCTTGTACAATAGGCTCTACTCTTTTAGGCTTTATCTTCTTGATAACTCTTTTTTTTACAAGCTTTCTCTTCACAACTCTTTTTTTTAAAATTTTCTTTTTAACAATTTTCTTTTTTTTGACCTTTTTTTTGAGAACTCTCTTTTTAATGATTTTTTTTCTGATAATTTTCTTTTTAATAACTCTTTTTTTTATAACTTTTTTAGGCTCAATTCTTTTGTGGACTTTAGGAGGTATTGGAATGGGTGGCACAATTACAGGGGGTTTTGGTTTTTTTTCTATAACTTTTTTTACAACAGGGGTAATAATAGCGACCTTTATAACAGAGCGTGAAAGCTGTTTAGGCTTCTCTACTCTTTGAGCCAATAGAAACAGAGAGAAACCCACTAAAGCAAATAGAATAGAGCTAACAAGAAAAGAGATACTGTAACGGCGACTACTCATTTTTAGTGACAATCCCTAAGTTCTCATATTCATTTTTTTTCAAAATATCTAAAATAAAAACAAAATTTTGAAAGGTTGCATTTTTATCACTGTATAGGTGGATAGGGTCTTTTTTACTGTGGGTCAAAAGAACCTTTTCGACCTCTTTATGGGCTATCTGTTTTTTATCAAAAAAAATATCGCCATTTTTCTTAATAGAAATTTTTAGCTCTTTTTTAGGTTTTTCTTCTATTTCTGAACTTGATGAGGGTAAATCCAATTTTATAAGACCTGTCTGTATAAAAGAGGCTGTGGTCAATACAATAACCAAAAGTACCAACATTATGTCAATAAAAGGTACAACATTGATGGTGTCAAATTTTGCTGAACGTCGCATTATCCTACCTTTTGTTTGATAATCCATCGGTTTAAAAGAACTTCTACTTTACGGTTTAGATGGTTATAAAAGAAGATTGCAGGGATGGCAACAACCAATCCCATTGCTGTTGCTTTTAGTGCTAATGCTAAAGAAGTCATAATGTTTTTTACATCCATGTCAGCTGTTTGCCCCATAGTGTAAAAGGTAATAATAATTCCAAGAACTGTACCCAATAGCCCGATATATGGAGCATTTGCTCCAAAACTGGAGATAATTGATAGGTTATTAGTTACGTCAATCTCTAAGGCTTCAATAGTCTGATACTTTTCTATTTTGACACTTCTATAAAAAAGTAATCGTTCTATCCAAAAAAAGAGGGTTAGAAAGCTCATAAATGCTAATAGCCCCAATACTCCATAATCTACAATCTCACTGAGCAGTTTTACATCCATAATTTTCCCTAATATTTTAATGAAGCTATTATAATATAAAAAGATGAGAAGAAAATGAGTTTTTAAATCTTTTTTAGAGAAATATAGGACTTTTTTAGCCTCTTCAAGTAAATAGAATTAGACTCTAGTATAGGATTTTCTTTCATACAGTATAAATAATACTTATCTATCAAATAAGGCTCTGTAACACTTAGTTACAAAGCTTTCTTCTGCTTTTAAAACACAGTAAGTACACAATCTATCTTAATCAATTTTGGATACTATAAATGTAATATTCTTCCGTTTTTCACACTTTTTGTGAAAAATGGTAACATAGAATAACATCTTGAACAAAGGAGTTCTAATGACTCATGTGATTAACGAACACCCCTATCTAGGTATTTTCTTCTTGTTTGTTGTGACAGTTGTAGCATTTAATGCAACGCTTTTAGCGGCACGATTTGTAAGTAGGAAATTAGCAAAGCTTGATACTGAAAAGTTAAAGCTAACCATCTATGAGTGTGGACCAGAGGTAACGAAACAACCGAACACAATTTCGACGCAGTTCTACCTTATAGCACTTCTATTCATTCTCTTTGATGTAGAGATTATCTTTATGTTCCCTTGGGCTATTGATTTTAAACTACTTGGTTGGTTCGGATTTGCAGAGATGGTTCTGTTTATTCTACTTTTAACAATTGGATTTATTTACGCATGGAAAAAAGGAGCACTTGAATGGCACAGCATCAAGTAAACTACGCCTCAGCTGGAGGCTTACCTGTAGCATTGACTACAGTTGACCATTTAATTAACTGGGGTCGAAGTAACTCACTTTGGCCTTTGACTTACGGACTCGCATGTTGTGCGATTGAGATGATGGCAGCGGGTGCATCACGTTATGACTTCGATAGAATGGGAACTATCTTTAGAGCCTCTCCAAGACAGTCAGATGTTATGATTTTAGCAGGAACACTCTCTAAAAAGCACTCAGAGTTTGCAAGAAGACTTTATGACCAGATGACAGAACCAAAATGGGTTATCTCTATGGGTTCATGTGCCAATACAGGTGGTATGTTTAATACTTATGCAACCGTTCAAGGTGTTGATAGAATTATTCCTGTTGATATTTACCTTCCTGGTTGTGCACCTCGTCCTGAGACACTACAGTATGCGTTAATGATGCTTCAAAAGAAAATTAGAAGAGAATCAGCCAACATGAACAACAACACAAAACAGAACTTAAGGTTAATATAATGAGAAAATATGTACCAAAAGATAATGTTCAAAAACAATCTTATTATACCGACAGATACCATGTTGTCCCATCAACTCCAAGAGAAAAAGTTTCAACTGATGAAGTTTTTGCAAAGCAACTAGAAGCGTTGTCTGCGAAAATAGAGGTAAAAAGAGCCGAAATTCAACTTGGAGCGATGATTGTTGAGATTAATCATCAAGACAATTTCAAAGCATTAGAAATTCTTAAAAATGAGTGTGGTTACACACAACTTACAGAGATGAGTGCAGTTGATTACTTGGCAAAAGATGGTAATTTTGAAGTTTTCTATCAGATGTTAAATATTACAGATGTAAAAAGAATGCGTTTGGTTATGAGAATAGAGCAGGGGTTGGCTGTGGAGTCTGTAGTTCCTATGTTCAAATCTGCTAACTTTGCAGAGCGTGAGATGTTTGATATGTTTGGAATTGTTTCAAACAACCATCCATTTATGAAAAGAATTCTTATGCCAGACGATTGGGAAGGTCATCCACTTCTTAAAACATATCCTCTACAAGGAGATGAGTTTGCTTCATGGTATGAAGTAGATAAAATCTTTGGAAAAGATGCTCGTGAAGCAATTGGACCAGAGAATAGAGACCCTGCCAGAATTGATAGATATGATACAAAACGTTTCTCTCGTGTTGGTTATGAAGTTAATTTTGGAGAAGATATTTCTGCTGGAGAGACTAAAACAGCGATTGAATATAGTAAGACACTTCTTGTTGATTACACCAAAGATAGTGGTGTTCAATTAGAAGATAGAAAGTAGAGGGAGAATAATATGCAACAACCAAATAAATTATCCCCATTTTTTGAAAACCTCAATTTTGAGCGTGATGACAATACAATGGTTATTAACTTTGGTCCACAGCACCCATCAGCACACGGTCAGTTACGACTCGTTTTAGAGCTAGATGGAGAGCAGGTGGTTAAAGCCTATCCAGATATTGGTTACCTACACCGTGGTATCGAAAAAATGGCAGAAAACATGACCTATAACGAGTTCTTACCAACAACGGATAGACTTGATTATATTGCGTCAACTTCAAACAACTATGCTTATGCGTTAGCTGTTGAAAAACTACTTGGAATTGAAGCTCCAAGAAGAGCTCAGGTTATTAGAACCATTCTTTTAGAGCTTAATAGAATTATCTCTCACCTGTTCTTTGTTGCTACTCATGCACTAGATGTTGGTGCGATGTCAGTATTCCTTTATGCCTTCCGTGAACGTGAGTTTGCAATGGACTTGATGGAAGATTACTGTGGAGCGAGATTGACTCATTCGGCTGTTAGAATTGGTGGTGTTCCACTTGATATTCCAGCAGGTTGGATGGCACAGATGAGAAACTTCTGTAATAAGGTTGATTATGAGCTAGAGCATACCTATAATGCACTTCTTCAAGAGAACAGAATTTGGAAAATGCGTCTTGAAAACGTGGGTGTAATTTCTGCTGAAAATGCTCTCTCTTGGGGTTGTACAGGTCCTATGCTTAGAGGTTCTGGTGTTGCTTATGATATTCGTAAAGAAGAGCCATATGAGCTTTACCCAGAGTTAGATTTTGATGTTCCTATTGCAGATACAAATGATTCATATGGTCGTTACCGATTGTATATGGCAGAGATGAAAGAGTCTACAAAGATGATTCGTCAGCTAATTTTGAAATATGATGAAACAGAGCCACAACTTATGGCACATGCTCCTCAATACATCTCTGCTCCAAAAGAGGAGATGATGACTCAAAACTACGCATTGATGCAACACTTTGTTCTTGTAACTCAGGGTATGCGACCACCAAAAGGGGAAGTGTATGTTCCAACAGAGTCTCCAAAAGGAGAGCTTGGATTCTACATTAAATCAGAGGGAGACCCTTATGCTTATAGACTTAAATGTAGAGCTCCATCGTTCTTCCATACAGGATTGCTTCAAGAAATTTTGGTAGGAACTTATATAGCAGATGTTGTTACAATTATTGGTTCAACCAATATTGTATTCGGCGAAGTTGACAGATAGGAATAGGAGAAAAATATGCAAAGATATGATTTAAGACATTTACATGAAAACTTCTACGACAGAATGGGAGAACTTATTGAGTCACGACTTAAAGTTGGCGAAGTGGGTATTTTCCTTTTTGAAGTAGGGGATTACTCTTCTATTCAAAAGTCTGCTGATTTTATTAGAGGCTTAAACCACGACCTTATGAACTCGTTGAAATTCAACGAGGTTGACTGGACAATCGTTGTTAAAAAAGTTTCGGATGAAGAGCGAGCTAAACGTACAGAAGATGCAATAAAAGCGAAAAAATTGGCTGAAGAGAAACGAATTGAAGCTGAAAGAGTAGCCAAAGAGAAAGCTGAAGCGAAAGCAAAGGCTGATGCTGAAAAGGCTGAGGCTGAAGCGAAAGCTAAAGAGGAAGCTGAAAAAGCTACTGCCGAAGCACCAGCTAAGAAAACGCCTGCCAAAAAAGCACCTGCTAAGAAAAAGGCTAAGTAATGTCTAGGTTACTGTTCTCTACTTGGAGGGATGAGTTTATCGACAACCGTGGTAAACCATCCGAGGAGTGGAGTGAGTCTGGATTTAAACTGCCTGAAACGTATCATGGAGAGCGTGATTCAAAAGCATTTATTGGTTGGGATGGTGTTGCCATTTTTGATGAAGATATAGATGCTGTTGTTTTAGCAACAAACTACGCTGCTCAGTACCAAGAGTACTCAGAGGCATGTGGTCGTTGTGCTCCAGGGCGTTGGGGTGGTAGAATTCTTTACGATTTACTCGACAAAATAGCACGAGGAGAAGGGTCTCATGAAGATGTAGCCCACCTTAAAGAGATTTCACAAACTATGATGGTTACATCAAAATGTGAAATTGGAAAAACTGTTCCTAAACCTATTTTAGATTTAATGGAACACTACAAAGAGCAGTTTGATTTATGTATTGATGCTCAAATTCCATCTATTCATTACGATTCAGACATCTCATATATTGCCAAAGTAACTGCACCATGTACCGATATGTGTCCTGCACATGTTGATATTCCTGCATATATTGAGGGTGTTAGAGATATGGTCTTTACTGATTCATTGGCTGCGACACGTCAAACCATGCCATTGGCACACACTTGTGGTCGTGTATGTCCACACCCATGTGAAGATGCGTGTAGACGTATGAACCTTGATGAGCCAATCTCTATTATGGAATTGAAACGTTTGGGTGCTGATTATGAGACAGACCATGAGATTCCTTGGTTGCATCCTGTTGAGCCAAAACCATTACGAAATGATGGTAAAAAAGTAGCCATTATTGGTGCTGGTCCTGCTGGACTTACTGCCGCGTACTATTTGGCACTAGAGGGAATTAAGTCTCATATCTTTGAAGAGCTACCAGTTAATGGTGGGGAAGTTGCAGTGGGTGTTCCTGAATACAGAATGCCTATTGGTAAGTACAACAAAGATATTGATTTGGTTCTTGATATGGAAGCTGTAACGATTACGAATAACTGTCGTGTAACAGCAGAGATGTTAAAAGATATTCACGAAGAGTACGATGCTACTCTTCTTGGTTTTGGTGCAAGACTTTCTAAAAAAGTAAGAGCTACAAATGAAGACCCAAGTAAACATGGTTATTGGGGTGCTATTGAGATGCTTGACAAGGTTAACTTATGGCATAAATATGGTATTGGTTCGCCTGCATCCAATGAGCTTAATGGTAAAACAGTAGTTTGTGTTGGTGGTGGATTTACATCTATGGATGTTGTTCGATGTTCAATTCGTGAGGGTGCTAAAAAAGTGATTATGCTTTACCGTCGTGATGAGAAGACCATTATTAGAAATACAACTTATGAAGAGTATCATGAAGCTGTAGAAGAGGGTGTTGAGTTTATATTCTACTCATCTATTGAAGAGATTTTTGATGATGGAGATAAGCTTACTAAGCTTAAAGTAAATAAGTTTGAGTTAGTACCAGACCCTAATGGTGGGCGAGCTCAATTGGTTAAAATAGAGGGTGGAGATTTTGAGATTGATATTGATTACTTGATTCCTGCTGTTTCTCAATCACTAGATTTACAGATTATTCCTGATGAGTGGGATATTAAGATGACAAGTTGGAACTCTATTGCAACCAATGGTAAAGATTACATGACCTCTAAAGAGGGATTGTTTGCTGCTGGGGATTGTGAGTATGGACCAATGACTATTGTTAATGCAGTTGGTCAAGCACGTCGTGCTGCATCGGTTATTTCACGTTACATCTATGATGGTAAGTGTACACTTCTTGATGATGAGATTATGGAAGACCACTTAGCAAGACTTAGAGTTTATGATAAAAAAGAGAAGATTACAGGTTGGATGCCAGGTATTCCACGTCAAGAGAGTGAAAAACTTGGTGTTGAAGAGCGTAAAACCAATAACAAAGAGGTAAACCTAGGGTTTACAGGAGAAGAGGCGATAAGTGAAGCAGAGCGTTGTATGCGATGTTACTACATATCGATGGTGGCAGTATAATGAGCAGTGCAAGAAATATAGAACCAAAAGCTATCAATGTAACGATTGATGGCAAAAGCTGTTCAGCTGTTTTTGGTCAAACGATTTTAGAAATTGCTCGTGAAAATGACATCTATATTCCAACCATGTGTTACCTGACCAAAACATTGCCAATCGCTTCGTGTAGAATGTGTATTGTTGATGTCGAGGGAGTTGATGGGGCGATTTTGTCTTGTCAAGAGAAGGCAACAGATGGAGCTGTAGTTAATACTAATAATGATGAACTTTTTAAAGAGCGTCAAAATATTATGAAACTCTATAATGTAAACCACCCATTGGAGTGTGGAGTATGTGATAAGAGTGGAGAGTGTGATTTACAGAATAAAACAATGGAATTTGGTGTAAGTAAACAGAGCTTTACAGCCAAAGAGCCTGCTCGTCCTGTACAAAATTGGGGAGTTATCTCTTATGACCCTGCATTATGTATTATGTGTGAGAAGTGTGTTCGTGTCTCTACAGAGATTACAGGAGATGAAGCACTTAAAGTTAAATTTGGTGGGTACAACTCAACTATTGAGAATGTAAAGCAAGATGCAAACTATAAAACGCTCGGCGAGGCCGCAGCTGTATGTCCTGTTGGGGCATTGGTTGATAGTCGTTTTAAATATACAGCAAATGCTTGGGAACTTACACAAATTCCATCTACTTGTCCTCACTGTGGTGGTGGTCATGATGTAATTTATGAGATGAAAAAAGGAGAGATTTATCGTGTGAGTAATACGGCTGAATTCTCTACTATGTGTTCTGCTTCTCGTTACGGTTTTGATATTGCTAATAAAGATGTTAAAAAAGATGAAACAGCATTTAAATCTGCATTAAAAGCGTTTGAATCTGCAAAAACTATTCTTTTTTCTAACGAAATTTCTAATGAAGAGGCTCATATTTTACAAAAGCTAAAAGAGACCAAGGGTTATAAACTTGTTTCTCATGAGGCTAGAGCATTTCAAAAGTTTATGGCTTCGTATGGAACTATTACTGGAAAATCACTCTACAGTGGTTCTTTGGAGAGGCTTTCTCAATCAAGAGCTGTTATTGTAGTTGGAACGCGTGTAAATGATGATGCTCCACTTGTGAAGTATCATATTAACATGGCTTCAAAGTGGCATAGAGCAAGAGTTGCTTACATGCATCCAATTGAAGATTCTGAGATTAAAAATATTGTGACACAGTTTATAAAGTATGAAGCTGGGTCAGAAGAGGGTGTGGTTGCGTTATTGGCAGAGACTCTTTTAAAAGATATTGATTTACCTGAAAATATTAGAGCTGTTCTTAATGACTTGGATATAGGTAACCTTTCTGCTGAATCAAATATTGGAGAAGAGGAGCTTGAAGCTTTACAAAAATCACTTCTTAAAAAAAGTGGATTCTCTTTGGTTGTTGGTGCTGATTTATATGCACACCCAAGAGCTGAAAATATTGCAAAAATTGTTGCTTTACTTGAACAGTATGCAGGTTTCAATGTGATTTGTATTCCTCCTGCTGGAAATGGTATGGGAATTTCACAAATTTGTGATTTGGACGATACTATAGAGGGTTCAACTGTTGGGTATAACGTTAAAGGAGATTTTACTTTGTCTGCTTTGGGCGATGGCGATTTAGACATGCCAAGCTTTACTCAACAAGAGGGTACATTAACTTCTATGGGTAAACGAGTAACGTCGATGAATGTTGTTTTAGAGTATGGTGGATACGTTTTAAATGATTTAGCAAATGAGCTTGGTCTTAACGCAAAGCATACGATTAAATATACAAAAGATTTACCTACAGCAAAAGGATTTAAAGCCGTTGAGTTCGATGACTTAAGCGACTATTTTGATGCGAAGGGTAATGAATATCGAGGGTATATTTTAGATGATGTTGCTGTTGCTACGGCTATATCAATAGAGGATGTAGCAGAGATGAGTGCTTTTGATGGAACGGTTGTTTATAACTGTAACCCACAAGAGCATTTTTCAGCGTTAACAGCAAAATCTAATAATCTAACAAAAGATGCTTTCCTTTTAGGTTCACAACAGTTTGCAACAGCTGCAAAGCTAACAGATGGCGATACAATATGTTACACCATAAATTCTGTAAAGTTTGAGAGAGTGTTTAAGATTGATACATCTTTAAAGGGTACAATAGCCCTTAACCCAACATTTGATATGGGCTTAAGTACGGCTTTGCTATCCTCTTATAGATTTAGTAAAGTAGATTTAGAAAGAGTAGGAAGCTAATATGAGCGAATTACAAACAGTAGAAAATATGGTAAGTATTACTATTGATGGTGTCGAGTATAAGGCAAAAGAGGGAGAATATATCCTCAATGCTGCTCGTGCCAACGATATTTTTATTCCTGCAATCTGTTACTTAACGAGATGTTCTCCGACACTGGCTTGTCGTATCTGTCTTGTTGAAGCTGATGGAAAACAGGTTTATTCTTGTAATGCTAAAGTAAAAGAGGGCATGGAGATTACCGTTAGCACTCCAGATATTCTAACAGAGCGTCGAGCGATGATGGAAGTTTATGATGTTAACCACCCACTACAGTGTGGTGTGTGTGATCAAAGTGGAGAGTGTGAGTTACAAAACTACACACTAGAATTACAGGTTGATTCTCAATCGTATTTTATTCAAGATACAAAACGAGAATCTACAGATTGGAGTAGTGTTCTTCATTATGATGCAGGATTATGTATTGTATGTGAACGTTGTACCACTGTCTGTAAAGATATGATTGGAGATGCTGCCATTAAAACCACAAAACGTGGTGGAGAAGCATTGGATAAGGCATGGAAAGACGATATGCCAAAAGATGCTTACTCTATGTGGAATAAGCTTCAAAAATCGGTAATTGCTCCAAGTAATGGTACAGGTTCAACTGACTGTTCTGATTGTGGAGAGTGTATTGCTGTATGTCCTGTTGGGGCATTGGTAAGTAAAGATTTTGTCTATACATCAAACGCTTGGGATTTAAGAAAAATTCCTGCTGTATCGGCTCACTCATCGGATGGTTTCCAAATCTATTATGAAGTTAAACCAACTTCTATAGAGAACAGAGAAGAGAAGATTTATCGTGTAACCAATGAGTGGAACTATGTTTCATTAGATGGTTCAGCACGATTTGGTTATGACTTTGAAAATAGAGGTGTTACGAAAGATGCTAAAGCATTTGCATCGGCTGTTGAGGCATTGAAAAAAGCGAAGACAATTCGATTTAACTCTATGATTACCAATGAAGAGGCATTAATGCTTCAGACACTAAAAGAGAAAATGGGTGTTAAGTTATACAACCCAGAAGTAAGAGCATTTCAAAAGTTCTTGACTCTTTATGCTGATGCATCTGGTCACTCACTCTATACTTCCTCAATGGAAGATTCTATGAAGAGTGACTTTATTGTCTCTGTTGGTGGTTCATTAAGAAATGATAGCCCAGGGTTAAAGTACGCGTTTAACAATGTTCAAAAAATGAACAAAGGTGCAGGTTTATACTTCCATCCAGTTGGTGATACTCTGATTCCTTCATTTGGAAAAACAGTTGAGATGTTTAATCATAAAGTTGGTTTAGAAGAGGCAACACTCTACTTGGTTCTTGCACTTTTTGCAGATGAAGATAAACTTTCATCTGATGTAAAAGATTATATTGCCGAGCTTGGTGGTTCTGAAGGTCTGATTGATTTGGTTGGTGGAGACTCTAAGAAGTTCATGAAGGGCTTCGATAAGATGATGAAGAAGAAAGAGCGATTTACGCTTATGGTTGGGGAAGATTACTATTATCATGATCGAGCTGACAATCTTGCTAAACTTATCGCACTTGTTGAGCAGACTGCAAACTTTAATGTGGTTATGAACCCACCAAAATCAAATGCTTTAGGGGTTGCAATTATTTGTGACCTTGATGATGAAGCAGATGGTTATACGGTTGGTTATAATGAGAATGGAGACTTTAAACTTTCTGCTCTTGGAACAGGCGATTTAGATATGCCTGCATTCAATCAGCAAGAGGGAACAGTTACAAACTTGTCAAAAAGAGTTGTTCCTACCAACGCAGCGTTACCTTATGGTGGTTATGAGTTGAATGACTTGATGAAAGAGCTTGTTTCTGCTCCACAAGAGACCATTGATTGGACGAAATCTTTACCAACCGATAGAGGTTACAAAGCTGTTGAGTTTGACAGTTTAGACAACTATTACGATAATGCAGGAAATGAGCATAGAGGTTATCTATTGAACGTTCTTTCTGAAGAGAGAGATGCACCAAAAGTTGATAAGTTCTATGATGACACTTTGTTGGATGGAGATATTGTTTATAGATGTAATCCTGCACGACAGTTTAATGATTTTTCGGCAAAAGCACATCAAATTTTTGAACCATTTGGACTCTATGTTAGTACAGCTAAGGCAGAGAGCTTGGGTAAAAAAGTAGAAGTGGTATTTGATAAAGGGAGCATCGTTGTTGATGTTATAGAAGATAGAAAAATGGAAGGCGATATTGTTGCTCTTTCAGATTTCAAATCTGCTGAGAATGTTTATGAACTCTTTGATGGTTCAAGATATGCTTCAGTAAGTATAAAGGAGGTATAAATATGGATGCAACTATAGTACAGGATGCCCAAACCGTTATCTGGATAGGTGTTATCATCAAAGCAGTTTTGATTTTAGCCGTTATTGCAGCTCTTGCAGGTTTTGGTACCTATATAGAGCGTAAGATTCTTGCATTTATGCAGAGAAGGCTGGGACCACAACACGTTGGTCCTTATGGATTGTTGCAGTTAGCAGCAGATGGTATTAAACTCTTTACCAAAGAGGATATTATACCTCAACATGCAAATAAGGTTATATTTGCTGTTGCTCCTGTAATTACAGCAGCGACAGCATTTATTGCCTTAGCTGCTGTACCTGTTTTCCCTGACTTTTATATTCCTTTTACAGATATTTTAGTGCCTTCAATTGCCTCTGATATTAACGTTGGAATTTTGTTTGTACTTGGAATGATGGCAGCAGGTCTTTATGGTCCACTTCTTGCAGGTATGGCACAGGCAAATAAATGGGGTATTATTGGTTCAGCTAGAACAGCGATTCAGTTTTTATCTTATGAAGTTGTAACAGGGCTTTCTATTTTAGCTCCTATTATGATGGTTGGTTCTTTATCATTTGTTGATTTTAATGATTATCAAGCAGATGGAACATGGTTAGTTGTATATCAACCAGGTGCATTTGTTCTTTTCTTAATCGCAGGATTTGCAGAGACAAACAGAACACCATTTGACCTTTTAGAGCATGAAGCAGAGATTATCTCTGGTTATGTAACAGAGTATTCAGGTATGAGATGGGGGCTATTCTTTATTGGAGAGTATGCCAACATGATTACTATTGGTGTTATTGCATCGGTTGTTTTCCTTGGTGGATACAATGACTTCTGGATTTTCCCAGGTTGGTTGATGATTATCGGTAAGATTGCATTCTCATTCTTCTTTATGTTATGGGTAAGAGCAGCTTGGCCTCATATTAGACCAGACCAACTTATGTGGTTGTGTTGGAAAGTATTAATGCCATTGGCAGTAATCAATGTAGTTATCACGGGTCTCGTGATGATGATAGTGTAAGGAAGGAGTAACTATGAGTTTAGAACAGTTTAAAAACAGAAATGTTGGAACACAAAATTACGTCAAACTTGATTTAGCACATACTCCGACTACTGGATGGGGTCAATTTAAACAGGTTGTAGGTAGAACATTTAAACCAGAGCTTTTTGTAGGGCTTTGGGTAACAATTAGAGAGATGGGAAATGCTCTTGTTGGTGGTAAGATGCATACTACTTCTTATCCATTCGAGAAGTTACCAATCTCTCCACGATACAGAGCTATCCATGATATGCTTAGATTGATGGAGTCTGGTAATTACCGATGTATTGGTTGTGGACTTTGTGAAAAAATTTGTATCTCTGATTGTATTTCAATGGAGACAAAGTACGACGAAAATCAACGTAAAGAAGTTTCTGAATATACCATTAACTTTGGTCGTTGTATTTTCTGTGGATACTGTGCAGAAGTTTGTCCAGAGTTGGCAATTGTACATGGACAACGTTATGAGACAGCATCAGAGCAGAGAGCAAGTTTCTCACTCTTTGAAGATATGTTAACACCGATTGATAAACTTAATCTTCAGCAAGAGTATGAAGGCTTTGGTGCAATCAGTCCAAATGCTGATGAGAATATCAAATCAACGCCACTAGCGTACTAAAAGGAGAAAAAATGTATGAAGTAGTAGCCTTTTATGTCTTTGCAGTATCGACTACGATACTGTTTTTGATTACGGCGATGAGTAAAAATGTTCTTTATGCCATGAGTGCATTGGCAGCAGGAATGGTAATGATTTCAGGATTTTTCTTCCTTTTAGGAGCAGATTTCTTGGGTGTTGTTCAGTTAATTGTTTATGTAGGTGCTGTCATGGCTCTTTACGCATTTGCAATGATGTTCTTTGATGCGACTAAAGATATTAAAGAGAAGCATAGCAATCCAGCCATGGTATTTTTACTTGGTGGATTGATGGCTGTACTATTTGTTGTAATGTTTTCTGCTCCAATTATTGGAGACAACGTTCAAGCACTTTACCCATATGCAGTCGATGAGTTTGGACATGCAGTAAAGAATGCAGAGCATGTTGGTATGGTTCTATTTACAAAGTATTTAGTACCGTTTGAGGTAGCTGCCGTAATGTTACTTGTAGCAATGATTGCAGGTATTATCTTGGCTGGTAAGAAAATGGATTACTCTTTAACAGAGTGTGAAGCGACTGATGAAGAGCTTCATAAAGAGATTAAAAAAGAGGAGGCGTAACGATGGAAATAGGTATTAGTCATTATCTTATACTTTCAGGTATTCTGTTTAGTATTGGATTTGCAGGCGTACTAAGAAGAAAAAATCTTTTGATGCTCTTCTTTGCTACGGAAATTATGTTAAATGCAGTAAACGTTGCATTTGCAGCGATAGGGAACTATTATGGAGATTTGTCTGGACAGATGTTCGCATTCTTCATTATTGCAGTTGCAGCCTCTGAAGTGGCTGTTGGTTTAGGATTATTAATCTTACTTTATAAAAAGTATGGTTCTTTAGACCTTGAAGTAATCTCTTCAATGAAAGGATAAGCAGAATGGAAGATTTAGGATATTTAGTTTATATCGCACTCTTTGCTCCTTTTGTTGGGTCAATGTTTGCAGGATTATTGTTTGGTAATGCACCAAGAACACACCTTACAGGAATTGTAGCATCTGCTCTAATTTTTGTAACTTTTGTCTCATCCGTTATGTTGGCAATGCATGTTGCAGAGCATGGAGCAGTTCACGTAACAATGATGGATTGGATTTCAGCAGGGGATTTAACCATTCCTTTTGGTTTCCTTGTTGATGAAGTATCTGTAACAATGATGGTGGTTGTCTCTTTAGTTTCAACCATTGTTCATATTTACGCTACAGGTTATATGAATCATGATAAATCGTACAACAGATTTTTCTCTTACCTTTCAGCATTCGTTTTCTCGATGATGATTTTGGTAATGTCTGATAACTTTGCTGGTCTATTTATTGGTTGGGAAGGCGTTGGAGTCTGTTCATGGTTACTTGTTGGTTTTTGGTATCACAAAGCAGATAGACCATTTGAAGAGAATCCATCAATCTCTCCATCATGGGCAGCAAACGAAGCATTTATTATGAACCGTATTGCTGACCTTGGTATGTTGGTTGGTATTTTCCTTATCTACTGGAATGTTGGTTCATTACAATACGATGTTGTATTTGATGCACTTCCTAACCTAGCAGATGGAATTTTAGTAGCGATTGCAATTGCACTATTTATTGGTGCAATGGGTAAATCAGCTCAGTTCCCATTACATACATGGTTAACAGATGCAATGGAAGGGCCTACACCAGTTTCTGCTCTTATTCACGCAGCGACTATGGTAACAGCAGGGGTTTTCTTGGTTATTAGAGCCAACCCACTCTTCTCTTTAGATGCTGTTTCAGGTGTTTCCATGTTTATTGCGATTCTAGGAACCTTTGTTGCTTTCTATGCAGCGTCAATGGCTTTGATTGCAAGAGACATTAAACGGATTGTTGCTCTGTCAACACTTTCACAGTTAGGTTATATGTTTGCAGCTGCTGGTCTTGGTGCATATTGGATTGCACTTTTCCACCTTGCAGCTCATGCATTCTTTAAAGCCTTATTATTCTTGGGTGCTGGTAACGTTATGCATGCAATGGATGATGAACTTGACATCTTTAAAATGGGTGGACTTAAAAATGCAATGAGAGCGTCATATATCTATATGGGTATCGCTTCAGTTGCACTTGCAGGTCTTCCATTCTTTACAGGGTTCTGGTCAAAAGATGCAATTATTGAAACTGCATTTAACGAAGGTACATTTATTATTTGGGGAATGTTGGTTATTACAGCAGGTATGACAGCATTCTACAGCTTTAGACAAGTATTCTTCTCATTCCACGGAGAGAAACGTTATGAAGCTCTAGGATTCCATCCTCACGATATGTATAAATACGTATTGGTAGCAATGGCTCCTTTAGCTGTTCTTGCATTTGGATTTGGTTACTTTATGGACGAGTACAAAGAGTTTATTACTAGAAACCTTCCTGCATATGAGATGAGTCATCATACTCACAGTATTGCTTGGATATTAGGTGGATTGGTTCTCATTGTTGCTTTTGCAGGTGTGTTTTTCGCTTATAAAAAGTATGCAGGAAAAGGTGCTGACGCTTGGCAAAGAGATGAGAAGTTTGAACAATCATTTATCTACAAACTATTAGAGAACCAATACTATGTTCCTAAGTTTTATGACCAGTTTATTGTTCAACCATACACCATCGCTTCGGCAAAATTTTGGGAATTTGATAAAAAAGTTGTTGATGGGTCAGTTGACCTTATTGCCAAAATCTTCTATGTATCTGGAGATGTTTCAAGAGGTATGCAAAACGGTAACCTTTCATCGTACCTTAACTGGATGGGTGTTGGTGCATTGTTATTAGTATTGGGTGCAGTTATGACTGCATTCATTGGTTAAGGAGGGGTTATGACGCATATATTAAGCATATTAATATTTTTTCCTGCACTCGCAGGTGTTCTTGGTTTTGTGGTAGATAAGAAATCTGCAAAAGCTTACGGTATTGCCGTAGCTTCTGTAGAGCTTGTCTTAGCATTATGGTTATGGTTGAGTTTTGATACAGCAAATGCAGGAATGCAGTTTACAGAGTTCACACCAATTATTTCACAGTTTGGTATCTCATACAACTTAGGTGTTGATGGTATTTCACTCTTTATTGTTATTATGGCAGCATTGATTACATTGCTTGGTATTATCTTACTTAGAGACGATACCCCAAACATGAAAAACATGATTGTTTCACTTCTTTTCTTAGAGATGACAATGGTAGGGGTTTTCCTTTCATTAGATGCAATTATATTCTATTTGTTTTGGGAGCTTTCACTTGTACCAATGTTGTATATCATTGGTGCATGGGGTGGACCAACAAGAGTTTACGCAGCTGTTAAATTTTTCCTATATACCTTTGCAGGTTCACTAATCATGTTGGTGGGTCTCTTGGCAATGGCGTATCTTTATCATTTAGATAATGGAGTATGGACGTTTAACCTATTAGATTGGTATCAGTTACATTTAACAACCGATCAACAGTTCTGGTTGTTCTTGGCGTTCTTTGCTGGTTTTGCCATCAAAGTTCCAATGTTCCCATTCCATACATGGTTACCACATGCTCACGGACAAGCACCAACTATTGGTTCGGTTATCCTGGCGGCAGTACTTCTTAAAATGGGTACATATGGTTTTGTAAGATTCTCTTTACCTATCTTACCAGATGCATCAGTAGACTTTACGCCATTTATTATGACTTTGTCTCTTATTATGGTTGTCTATACAGCAATGATTGCTTTTGCACAAAAAGATATGAAACAAGTAATTGCTTACTCTTCAGTATCGCATATGGGTATTATTATGTTAGGTGTGTTCGCAATGAATGCTGAAGGACTTGGTGGTTCTATCTTCTTAATGTTATCACACGGTATTGTTTCGGGTGCTCTGTTTATGCTTGTTGGTGTAATCTATGAGCGACGTGGAACGAAAATTATGTCAGAGTTTGGTGGATTAGCAGCAGTAATGCCAATCTATGCAACTATCTTTGGTGTTATGTTAATGGCTTCTGTGGGTCTTCCACTTACTATTGGATTCGTTGGAGAGTTCCTTGTATTACTTGGATTCTATAAAGTTTCTGTTATCGGTACAATTATTGCAGGGTCTACAATTATTATCGGTTCTATCTATATGTTAGCACTGTTCAAAAAATCATTCTTTGGTCCTGTTACCAACGAAAAAAATCTTGGTCTAAAAGATTTAGATCGTAGAGAACTTACAGCACTTCTTCCATTGGTAGCAATTGTTGTTTGGTTGGGTGTCTATCCTAAGCCAGTACTTGGACCAATTGATAATTCTGTTAAAGCATTATTGGTTCAAATGGAAGAGCATGCACAGTTGCAATCAACAAAAGATGCTATTATCATTAGTAAAAAGGAGGCAGAATAATGGGAACACCTTTATTAGAGCCTGTAAATATCGGTTTCGCTGAACTGCACATGGCAACACTAATGCCAATGCTAATTGCAATTGGTGGTGGTTTACTTATCTTAATTTTAGATTTGATGAAAGACAATTTACATAAATCACTTTATGTAATGTTGACTATTCTAATTTTATTAGTTGATTTAGGTGCAGTTCTTGGTCTTGAGTATCAAAATGGTTTCTTTGATGTTCTTTTGATTGATGGTGTTGCGATACTGTCACAAGTAATTATTTTAGTTGCATCAATGTTATTTATTCCTTTGGCATTAACATCAAAGAGATTCCACGAGTACTCATACCCTGAGTTCTTTGCTCTCTTTATGTTTATGATTGCAGGATTCCAATTTATGGTAAGTTCAGATAACTTGATTCTTATCTTTATTGGTTTAGAGACAGCATCATTGGCACTCTATACACTTATTGCTCTGCACAACAGAGCAAACTCATTCGAGGCTGCAGTTAAGTACTTTACTATGGGTGCAATGGCCGCTGGTTTCTTCTCTATGGGTTCTGCTGTTCTTTATGGACTATCAGGAAGTTTAGAGTTAAATCAAATTGCTGTAGTTCTTCAAAGTAGATTGGATGAAGCAGGAATTATGTTCTTGATTTTAGGTGGAGCAGGGTTATTACTTGTTGCATTTGCCTTCAAGCTTTCATTATTCCCATTCCATACATGGGCTCCAGATGTTTACGAAGGTGCTTCATCTCCTCTAGCAGGGTACATGTCAGTTGTTCCTAAAGTTGCTGCATTTGTAGTATCTATGAGAATTTTTGAGATGTTTATTGCTCTAAATATCGAGTGGGTACAGTATGCTATTTTAGCATTGGCTGTTATCACGATGACTATTGCCAATGTGATGGCATTGGTTCAAGAAGATGTAAAAAGAATGTTGGCGTACTCGTCAATCTCTCATGCAGGTTTTGTAATGGTTGCTGTTGCTCTTGCAACAGTTAAAGCAAACTCTGGTATCTTCTTGTACTACGGACTGTTTATGTTTACTAATCTTGGTGCATTTGCAATGCTATGGGTAAGTCGTCATAAAAACAGAATCCACCATTCACGTTTTGACCACCCTTATGAGAAATTCTCAGGGATGATTAAAATCATGCCAATGGGTGCGATTGTTATGGCACTTTTCATGCTTTCATTAGCAGGTGTTCCACCGTTCTCTGTATTCTGGGGTAAAATCTACCTTATGTCTGCAGCCGTTGATTCTGGTTATATGTGGCTAGCCGTAGTAATGGGTCTAAACTCTGCTATCGCTGCTTACTACTACTTGAAATTGATTGTCTACATGTTCTTGAAAGAGCCAACAGATATGGTAAATCAAGAGACAACGTACTACAACGTTTCAAAACCACTCTTGACTATTCTTGGTCTTGCAGTATTTGTAACCGTTGGTTCAATGTTCTACGTTGACCCATTACTAGAAACAATCACAGAGATGATTAAACAATCAGGTATTGGTTTTAACTAATATCTTTTAACTCTCTTTTTCAGTGGGCTTTTTGCCTGCTGAGTTTTTCTTTTTTATCTCTTATTATTCAAAAACCTTAAATTAAAAATTAGCTATAATGAAACAAAAAAAAAACATAAAGCTAGATATGACTTACGAGTACCTAAAAAACCTAAAATCCAATCACTCAGCTCTGCTAC
>CAYPCV010000228.1:0-6421 GCA_964409295.1 uncultured Sulfurovum sp. | reverse complement strand
TATAGAGACAGGGATTATTCCTGTGGGTGCATTGGGAATTACAGTAACGCTTTTTTGTATACCTATGCTTGACTCGGTAACGTCTTTAGGCATTCTATTTTTCTTCTATGGAATCTTTTCAGGTCTATTAATTGTTCCTCTTAACACCCTTATTCAGTTTGTAACTCCTAAACGGATGATGGGTAAGGTTTTAGCAGGAAACAACTTTATGCAAAATGCTGTGATGTTTGGATTTTTACTTTTAACCACACTGTTTGCTTACGTTGGATTGGACAGCTCTAACCTCTTTATGGTGGCATTTGTAGTTTCACTCTTTGGGTTTATCTATACCGTTAGAAAGCTACCACAGTCAATGGTGCGTTTCTTTGTCCGTTTTACTTTTGGGTTAAAGTATAATATTGATGTGGATGGATTGGACAACATCAAAGGAAGCCGAGGTATTTTACTCTTAGGAAATCATGTCTCTTTTTTAGATTGGGCATTTTTACAGATAGCTTACCCAAAACAGATACGTTTTGTGATTGATAGAAGCTATTATGAACTTTGGTATGTTAAACCTATCTTTAAATTTTTTGGAGCAATCCCAATCTCTTCTAGGGGAGGAAAACGAGCATTACATTTGGTAGGAGAAGCTTTAAACCGAGGCGAAACTGTTGCTCTTTTCCCAGAGGGGCATCTAAGCCGTAATGGTCATATTGGAAAGTTTCAAAAAGGGTTTGAATTTGCTGTTACCGAAGTTAATAACGCTGTGATTATCCCTTTCTATCTTCGTGGTCTTTGGGAAGGTGGTTTTTCACATGCATCAAACAAAATAAAAAGTAAAAAACTTAAAGATATAGGTGTCTCTTTTGGAAAACCAATGAACATTAAAAGCTCTTCTGTTGATGTAAAAGAGGAGGTCTTTAAACTCTCTATTTCGTCATGGAATGCGTATATCTCACGTCTTCCATCGCTTCCAAAAGCATGGATACGCCAAGCAAAAGAGGTAGGAAAAGGCTTATCGGTTGCCGACTCTACATGGGTAGAGCTTTCAGGGCATAAGTTTATTACGGCTGTTCTGTTGATGAGAGGTGCATTTAAAGATGTTTTAAAGAAAAATGAGCAAAATGTAGGGCTAATTGTTCCCACAAGTGCAGGAGGAAGCATTGCCAATATGGCAACGTTAACCTTGGGTAAAACCATTGTAAATTTAAACTACTCTAGTGGAACAGCAAGTCTAAAACATGCCATTAAACTTGCCAATATTAAACAAATTATTACTTCTAAACAGTTTATGGTCAAACTAAAAGCAAAAGGGTTTGACCTAGAAGAGGCGTTAGAGGGTGTGGAGCTGATTTATTTAGAGACATTAAAATCTAAAATGGGTAAAGGTCTGCAACTGCGAACCTTTTTGATGGCTAAGTTTATGCCAACTGCACTTTTGAGTCTGCTCTATATAAAAGGTGTGAAAAACTCAGATACGGCAGGTATTCTTTTTTCAAGTGGAAGCGAAGGAACACCAAAAGGAATCGAGCTAACCCATCAAAATTTAATGGGAAATATTAAACAGTTTAGCAATGTAATGAACCCCAACGAGCAGGATGTTATGTTGGGAACGCTTCCTATTTTTCACTCGTTTGGATTAACAGTTACAACCCTTGCTCCACTGATAGAAGGAATTCCTGTGGTTTGTCATCCTGACCCAACCGATGGTTTAGGAATTGCCAAGATGTCGGCTAAATATAATGCTACTTTCTTGTTTGCTACGGCTACTTTCTTTAGACTCTATGCACGAAACAGAAAGATACACCCTTTGATGTTTGCAAACCTTAGAATGGTTATTGCAGGTGCAGAAAAGTTACCAAAAGAGGTTAAAAACCTCTTCCAAGAACGGTTCAATAAAACCATTTGGGAAGGTTACGGAACAACCGAAACCACCCCTGTAGCTTCTTCTAATGTTCATGATGCTCTTGTTCCTGACACCTATCATGTACAAGTAGGAAACAAATTTGGAACAGTAGGATTGGCACTACCTGGTTCGGCGTTTATGATTGTAGACCCACAAACATTTGAGCCATTAAAAATAGGTGAAGATGGAATGATTTTGATTGGTGGAACGCAAGTGATGAAAGGTTACTTAGGCGACGAAAAGAGAACCAAAGAGGTTATAAAAGAGATAGATGGAATTCGTTGGTACATCACAGGAGACAAAGGACACCTAGATGAAGATGGATTTTTAACCATTGTAGACCGTTACAGCCGTTTCGCCAAAGTAGGTGGAGAGATGGTAAGCTTGGGCTTGGTAGAGTCTGAAATAGGAAAACTTTTAGGAGAAAATGACCAAATATCGGTTACAGCCATTCCCGATGTTAAAAAAGGAGAAAAAGTAGTACTTCTGTTAGAGGGAGAAAAAGATTTAGACCTCTTAAAAGAGGAGATTAAAGGGTTAAATATGAATCCTCTCTTTTTACCAAGTGCCTATTATAAAGTAGAAGCCGTTCCAAAACTTGGAACAGGAAAGGCTGACTTTAAGGGGGCGAAGAGGTTGGCTATTGATTTGGTAAGATAAATTTAAAAAGATAATATTTTTTAACATATTGAATAGCTAAGTTTGTATATTTTTTGTTATAATTGTATATAAAAATAGAGAGGTATTGAAGAGATGAAAACAATTTATGAATCATTAAACTTTATTGTTGAAAATGATAAATATGTTACTGGTTTTCATAAATATACAGCTGATATTCCCTCTCTGCCTCAACGATTAAACCGTTCACTTGCAGTTATAAAACCTAAAGCTTTATTTATTTTAAATGAGAAACCTATAGTGCTTTTTTTTGATAAAAGTGTTGAGAGTAAAAAAATTTTTAAACAGTGTTGGAATTTTTCCGAAGCTCCGATTATTATTATTGAAAATGAGAGTGATTTTAATATCTATAATGGATTTGATTATATTCTTGAAAATGGTAATTTTTCACTTCCTAAAATATCTAAAGATAATGGGTTAAATTATATTTCACTTATTAGTGGAAAATATTTTGAAAACTCTAAAAAAGAGTTCGATAATAAAGATAAAGTTGATAAACACTTATTAAAAAACATTAAAGAAGCCAGAGAAAAATTACTAAATATTAATCTAAAAAGTCATATAAATATAGCCAATGCCTTATTGGGAAGAATCATATTTATACGATATTTGATAGATAGAAAAATTGCATTAAATTTTGAAAATAAGCATAAGCCTCTTACAAATGAGAATTTAAAAGAGATTTTAACCTCAAAAGATAGAACATATAGTCTGTTTAAATATTTAAAATCAAAAGATGGTTTTAATGGAGACTGGTTTCCTATCGAAGAGGAAGAAGATAATTTAGTAGATGAAAGACATTTGCGTATTTTATATAAATTAATAGATGGTGTTGACTTGAAAACAAACCAAGGCTCACTATTTGGTATTTATGATTTCTCAATTATTCCTATAGAGTTTATATCAAATGTTTATGAAAGTTTTATAGGTGAGCAAAATCAAAAAAAGAGTGGAGCGTATTATACTCCTACATTTTTAGTTGATTATATTTTAAAATATACAGTTGATGAACATTTTAAACAAAACCCAAATACTTATAACTGTAAAGTTCTTGACCCTGCTTGTGGAAGTGGTATTTTTCTAGTTGAGACATTACGAAAACTCATATATCAATATGAAAAAGTAACAAAAAAAGAGATAACATCTACTCAAATTATAAAACTTGTAAAAGATAATATTTATGGAATAGATTGCAATGTAAATGCTTTACAGATAAGTGTATTTTCTCTCTATCTTACCATGCTTGATTATCAAAATCCAAGTGATATTGAAGCATTTACTTTTCCTTATCTACTGAAAAGTGATAAAAATAAAAAACCAAACTTTTTTAATAGTGATTTTTTTGATACGGATGCAGAGTATAATACTGTTTTAAAAGAGAAAAAATTAGATTTTATTATTGGAAATCCTCCTTATGGTAAAAGTACTATTGATAAAAACTCTTTTGCAGAAAAATATATTAATTTAAATAAAATATCTATTGCAAATAGGGATATAGTTCAACCATTTATGGTTAGAGTTAAAGATTTAGTTGGAAAAGATACTAAAATCAGCTTTATTGTTACAAGTAAGGTACTCTATAATTTACAGACCAAAGAGTTTAGAACCAAAGAGTTTTTTAATGAGTTTAAAGTAAATCATATTTTAGAACTTTCCTCCGTTAGAAAAGAGATATTTGAAAATGCCAATGTTCCTGTTTCTATTATATTTTATGAGCATAGTAGTGAAGAAGAAATTTTAACAAATAGTATTAACTATATCTCAATGAAGCCAAGTCCATATTTTGAAAAACTCAAACTTTTATTGCTCTCTAAGAGTGATTTTAAAAAAGTTAATCAATCTAAATTATTAGAAAATGATTATTTGTGGAGAATTCTAGTTTATGGGTCTTATTTGGATTTTAATTTTATTAAACGATTAAAATCTTTTAGAACGATTGATGAGTCTATTGAGAATCCAAATGATAAACAGGGTATTACAGTTGGAGGAAAAAATAAAAATTCTACTTTAGCGTATTTAGTGATGCCTTATATTCAAACAAAATTTTTTAAGCCATTTTATATTGAAAAAACTTCATTAATATGGGAAAAAGATATTGCTCATAGAAAAAAATCTCGTAGTTTTTTTTCCACTCCATCTCTTTTGGTTTCCAAAGGAAGTAGTACATCTTTAGATTTAAAAGTTGGAATTTTGCAAGAAGACTCTATTTTTACTGACTCTATTTCATCCGTTAAACATAAAAGTTTAGATGATTTATATGGAATAATGGGAGTGTTATCATCTTCTTTTTTTAAATATTTTATTATTAATACAGGCTCATCAATTGGAGTAGAAAGAGAGCAGATACATAATCCTGAGAAGTTTTCATTGCCCTATATACATGATAGTGATGTAATTCAATCGGCTAAGGATATAGAAGAGTATTCTAAAAATGAGTTTGCTCAATATGATAAAGAGTTTGATAGTTTAAAAGAGAGATTAAATCAGAGTGTTTTGAATTCATTTAATCTTACTGCTCAAGAGAGAGTGCTTGTTGATTATAGCAATAAAATCATGATTCCTTGGATAATGCAAAAAAAATATAATATTGCATTTAAAAAGTATAATTATAAAGACCAAAAAATAGAAGCCTATATAGATATTTTTATCCAACACTATTCCAAAATATACAAAGAGATAAATAGATATTTTGGAGTAGAAGTTTTATGGGATGAGTATGCTATTGGTATTTATTTTAAAGTATTAGACAGAGAACCAACGACTCAAATAGTTTGGAAAAAAGAGTCAAATATACAAAACTTTTTAAAATTATCTAGTGGTAAAACATTGAATAATCTTTTTATTCAAAAAGATATAAAAGGTTTTGAATCAGATGGTTTTTATGTGGTTAAACCAAATGAGTATAAAAATTGGCATGAGGCTATTGGGTATTTGGATTTTTATGAGTTTGACAAAGCAATTCTTGGAGCAGGGAGACGTGGCTGGAATGTTTGAATTTTATGAATCTGATTTAGAAAATCAAGCATATACTCAATTTGGAGATATTCCTGTTCAAGACTATGATAGAAGATTTAAAACATTATTATTAAAAATATATCAATCGTATGAACAAATATTGGTTGATAATCAGGACGTACCAAAACACGAAGATGAAATTACAAGAATTTTAGTAGATAGATATTTAATAAAACTAGATTGCTATACTTTTAGGAGAGAAAAAGGGAATAACCTTGGAATAGTTGATATTTATATTGTAGAAGATTTTTCTAATGATAAGCCTGACTTCATTATTGAATGTAAAGTTTTGAATAATACAAATCTTCAAGGAGTTAATGGAAAGAATGCTGAATATATCAAAAATGGCATTTACCGATTTTTGAATGGTCATTATTTTCTTGATAATAACTTTTATATTAATGCAATGGTTGGTTTTATTATTGACGATTTGGATTTTATAAAAAATATAGATAATTTAAATTTAGTTTCAAAAAACATTATTGGAGAAGTTGTTGATATAACAAAAGAGATAACTTTAGAAGAACCAAATCTTTACAAATCTACTTATAGAACGATTAGAGAAAAGAACTTTACTATTTATCATCTTATGATGGATTTTTCAAAAAATATAAAATAGATAGATGGAATCCGTTGGTACATCACACCCACCGTAAAATAAATAAAGGGGGACGTTATAATCTAAACAAGGGATAATTCATTTTGCGAAATATTCCATATTAATCCTATCTATTTTTAAATATTAAATTTTTCTTATTATAGTGTGGTTTTCTGATAGTAATATTTTACTCCCGAAGCCCCAACAAAGATTTTTCACAGGCTTCAAACCCAAAAACAATA
>CAYPCV010000227.1:0-5284 GCA_964409295.1 uncultured Sulfurovum sp. | reverse complement strand
TTTTTATCAAAAAATTTCAAGAAAACCCCGTTCTCTAAGACGGGGATGAATTGAAGAATTAAATGTTTAATTAAGTTTTTTTTAGTTATAATATTTTCATAGTTCTTTAACATTCTTAAAATATATGGTTGGAAATAGAAGTTTGTATTTCCATAAAATTTTAACAACACTTAGACTATGCACATTGACGCGTAAGTCCCTGCCTATCAGATATTGAACAACTCTTGAAGATGTCTCCTGCTGGTAATGTAGACTTACAACTAAAGTGGTGTTTGGGCTAGGAACTAGCCTTTGACCTCCTAAATTTAGGATTAAACTCAAAAGCCTTTCGTGTTCAGACCCGTTAGGGTTTGCTAGTTAGGAAGCCTCTAGCTCTTTAGCTAGAGGTAGTTCACAATGAATAGAAAATAATTCACTATCAAAATTACTTATGCTCTCTCTTTTACTGCCATGGGTGTAACATCAGAGTGAGAGATAAGAGACTGAATCTCTGTTTCGTGTTTTGCCATATCAAAATTTGCACCTATAACCTTACATACACCTAGAGCATCACTCAATGCAATAGAGAGTGAGCTGGTTGCTCCTGGGCTTGGGGTCATATTGAAAACGAGTCCATCTTCTTCAATCTTTGCTTCGCCTAAAAGGAGTTCTTGATTCTTTTTATCAATAATTTGTGGACGCATTCCCCCATAGCCTTCAGCAAAGGTTAAATCTTTGACACGAATAGAGGGGATAATTTTTTTTGCATCTCTAACAAATACCTCTTTTCCAACCAGTGGAATCTCTTCGATAAAGTTTTTTAGAATATAACGACGAATGGTTTTATCCCTAAAAAGACCCATATAAACTTTGGTCACGTCTTTGTCAATATTTAAGGCAGAGATTAAATCTTTTAAATGCAGTGCATGATAACGTTCTAATTTTGGTAGTGCAAAAGCTGTTGGACCAAAACGGGTATTCCACTCTTGGGTAATATCTGGGTCAGCATGAATAGCAGCAAAGGGAAGCTTTGGATTTTGCATGGTATAGACTTTTGAGTTTAGAAGCTTCTCTTTTGTAAAGAAAAAACTTCCACCAATAGGTAGAATAGCATACTCTTTACCATAGCCCATTGATTGTGCAAATAGCAGTGAGTATGCTCCTGCATTGACCACTACCGATTTGGCTCTAAATCTTGTTGTATCTGAAATAATGGTAAATGTACCATCTTCATTTTTTTCTATTTTTGTAACCTCTTCATTGTAACGCATTTGTATATTTTTTTCAGTATCAAGAGCTTGTTGTACAAAGCTTTCACTCAGTTTCTTTTGACAACTCCACTTCTTTTTAAGGGGTGGAGTTGTCAATCTCAAATAATACCCCTATACCTATAAAAAAAGCTTTATTCTAAAATTTAGCTTTTCAAAGAAAAATAATAGAATGTGTATCGAAGCGTTTCGTTTCTTTACTTATGATTTAAATAGCTATATCTTATGGAATACAAATGTAATTTATTTATAATAATATGTTATCTTGAATAAGACTATAGTTATAAGGGAGACAAGTGAAAGATAAAAAAACCGTCATTACCTATGGAACATACGATATGTTGCATGTAGGGCATATGAATCTACTCGAACGAGCCAAAGCTCTTGGGGATTATCTCATTGTTGGGGTTACAGATGAGAATTATGACCGTTCAAGAGGAAAATTAAATGTTTCTGAAAGCACTAAAAAACGTGTTAAAGCGATAGAAGCTTTAGATTTTGTAGATAAAGTAATTGTTGAAACCCACAAAAATCAAAAAGCTGAAGATATGGTAAAATATGATGTTGATATTTTTGCTATTGGCGATGATTGGGTAGGGGCATTTGATTACTTGAATGAGTATACCCATGTAGAGTATTTAGCACGAACAGAAGGAATCTCTAGTACAAAATTGCGAAAAGAGAATTTTTCCACTATTAAGATGGGAATTGCAGGGCTGGGGCGTGATACTCAATCTTTTATTGCTGAAGCTCAGTTTGTTTCTAATGTTAAAATAAATCGTATCTATGATGAAGACTTTTTAGCACTAAAAGCTTTTACTAAGGGAAATGATGAAATCTCTTATGGTCATGATAATTACGATGAATTTTTAGATACCTCTATTAAAGCCGTCTATATTGATACCTCTCTTGAACAGCACTATACATTAATAAAAAAAGCACTAAAAGCAGGAAAACATGTATTGTGTGAAAATCCTTTGGCTCTTGAAAAAAATGAGTTAAAAGAGTTGCTCTCCATTGCAAAAAAGGAAAAAAGAGTACTTCTTACTGCACTTAAAACAGCCTTTCTTCCTGCCTTTAATCAGCTACTTAAAGAGTTAGAGACAGGAGTTATTGGCGATATTAAAGAGGTTCGTGCAACACGAACCTCTCTATATCGTGAAAAAGACTACTCTAATGAGTTTATTGCACAAGGTGCAACCAATATACTCTCTTCGTATCCCTCTCTTCTTATCAATAAGGTGCTAGGAAAACGTAAAGAGATTAGCTTCTTTGACCAAAAAGAGAATGGTTATGATATTTCAAATTTGATTATTAGTAGACATAAAGGTGGTACTTTGGGGGTTGCCCGTGTAGCAACAGGAATAAAATCCGAAGGTGATGCTGTGATTTCAGGAACAAGAGGATATATCTATATTCCTGCTCCTTGGTGGTTGACTAAAAAGTTTCATGTACGTTTTGAAGATGCACATAAGAGCCAAACCTTTAACTATGAGTTTGAAGGAGATGGATTACGCTATATGATTGCTGAATTTACGTCACTAATTCAACGAGGTAACAGAAAATCTAAAAAATTAAGTCCTTCAGATATGGTGGCAATAAACAGAGTGTTACTTGATTATAATGAGAGTAAAAAAGAGAAAACAAAAACAAAAGATAAGAAGGAAAAATAGATGATATACGAAGATTACTACATATTTACCCCAGGCCCTGTGAAAATGTCAGAAGAGATTATGGAAGTAGGGGCAAAACAGACTCCATACTTTAGAAACTGTGAATTTTCTGATGTGACTTATGCTTGTGAAAAAGGTTTACTAGAGATGGTTAATGCACCAGAAGGCTCAAAAGTTATCTTTTTAACGGCTTCTGGAACAGCAGGTATGGAATCGGTAGTTATGAACCTATTGACTAAAGATGATAATGCTTTAGTTGTTCATGGTGGTGGTTTTGGTGGTCGTTTTGTAACTATTTGTGATGTTCATGGTGTTCCTCATACTGATTTTAAAGTATCTAATACCAATTTACATGATATAGAAGCGTTAGCTCCAAAAGAGAACTATACATCACTGATTGTAAATGCTCACGAGACATCGGTTGGTCATATTTATGATTTGTCTGCAATGGGTGCGTACGCTAAAAAGAATGATTTGCTCTATATTGTAGATGCTATCTCTATGTTGGTTACTGACCCAATAGATATGACAGAGCAAAATATTGATGTTGTAATTGCAAGTTCTCAAAAAGGGTTGGCATTGCCTCCAGGGTTAACTATGGTTATTTTAGCTCCAAGAGCTTTAGAAAAAGTACAAGATGTAAAGAGCTTATACTTTAATTTTAAAGATTACTTGTCTAATGGAGAACGAGGTCAAACTCCTTATACTCCTGCTGTAACAATTATGTTACAACTTGAAGCGAGATTAAATCAGATTAACAGACGTGGTGGAGTGCAACAGAGTATTAAAAAAGCACAAGACATTGCAGAGTATTTTAGAGCTTCTATTAAAGATTTACCTCTAAAAGAATACACTCCATATATGCCAAATGCTATGACAACACTTACTCCAACCGATGGAAAATCAGCAATGGATATTGTAAATGGTTTAGAAGATGGTTATAAAGTGATGGTTTGTCCAAACGGTGGAGCAGAACGTGATACTATTTTTAGAGTTTCTCATATGGGCGACATGACCCGAGCATATACGGATGTATTAATTAATGCACTCTATGATTATTATAAAATAGAGAGAAAATAGTTAACATGGCAATAGACCCTAAAATTTTAAGAGAAGCTCAACTGGTCATGCTTGAAATGTTGATAGAGTTTGATGCTATTTGTAAAAAATATAACCTAAAATATTGGTTAGACTCAGGTACTCTTTTGGGTGCTGTTCGTCATCAAGGCTTTATTCCTTGGGACGATGATATTGATTTGTCTATGCCTGTAGAAGATTATAATAGATTTCAGGAGATTGCCCAAAGTGAACTCTCTAAAAATATTTTTTTTCAAACAAGAGAGACAGATGTCTCTTTTAAAGCAGATTATATTAAGTTACGTTCCAATAAAGTAGAGATTATTGAGTTCCATGAAAAAGATAAAGAGATAGCTTATCATCAAGGCGTGTTTGTAGATATATTTCCAATGTTAACGCTTCCTTCAAGTGATTTTTATCAAAAATTTTATTCGGATACTTTTAAGTTAATTCGTGATATTTCTCCTGTTACTTTACATACCCCAAATGGAAATGACCATCCACCTGCTAGAAAAAAGTTGGTAGAGTCTTTAGATACAATGCATCAAGGTTGGGATAAAAAAGATACAAAAGTCATTTATAGTGGTGTAATGCCTGATGTTCCTGCGTGGTTTGATAGGGATGAAGTTTTTCCTCTTCAAAAAATAGAATTTGAAGGTTTATCCTTTTTTGCTCCTAAAAATCCCAAGCACTATTTAGGTTCTATCTACTCTTTTAACTTTATGGAGTTACCTCCTGAGGATAAACGTACCATTCATGCAGACCATATTAATTTTAAATAAAAAAGAATAGTATAAAACTTAGATATAATAAGCTCTAAAAAAGGATTTGAGTTATGAATAATAGAGCTTTACGTTTTTTAAGTTTTGGATTGGGTGTTTTACTGCTGTTTCATGGTATTGACAAAGTGATGCATGGAACAGCATTTATCGAAAAAATGCTTGTGGCTTCAAAAGTACCTTACTACGAATATGTACAGTATGGAGTCTATATTGGAGAAGTTATCGCCCCTCTTTTATTAATATTTGGACAATACATGAGGATTTCTGGTGCTATTGTTGCTTTTAACATGCTCGTTGCTATCTTCTTGGTTCATCAAAACACACTTTTCACTTTAGGCGAACATGGTGCATGGAGCATTGAAGTTCCAATGCTCTATTTAATAGGAGGGTTGACACTTGCTTTATCAAAATTATAGCGAAAAACCACCTCATTCATGGGGTGGATGAAAGCGTAAACAGCAAATAAAAAAGTTTAATATTTTTTTTTGTTAATTTTAGTGTTCTT
>CAYPCV010000226.1:0-11547 GCA_964409295.1 uncultured Sulfurovum sp. | reverse complement strand
AACGGCTTGGAGCAGAGCCTTTCACTTATGTCACTCTTTGCTGTACTATTAGAGTATCATCAATATTTAGTGGGGCTTATGTTTCTTTTTTTAATTGTTCTCTTTCCTCTTATGATGCTCTCTTCCATGTTTTTTATCCTTTTTTTTATGAAAATAGAAAAATATGGCTATATCGTAAGACGCTTACTTATTTTGCTATCTCGCCTCAAACATTGGAGTATGCTTGATATTTTTTTTATATCCCTCCTTGTTGCTATGGTTAAACTCTTTGATTATGCTCGAATAGAACTAGGCATCTCTTTTATGGCGTTAATATTAACACTTGCCTTGGAGCTTATTATTACTAAAAATATTAGTTTTGATGAACTTTGGCAAAAACATAATCTTATTTATGGAGAGAACAGTGATAGAGAGTAATAAATTTATACGTTGTCATACCTGTGAAGCCGTTAATTATGAAGAGGGAACAGGCGAACTATTCTGTAGACGTTGCCATATAAAAATGCATCAACCTCCCTACATTTCTTATCATCGGACATGGGCATTTCTTATTACAGCTATCATTCTGTATATTCCTGCAAACCTATATCCTATATTGATTACAAAACAGTTTGGAGTACAGACAGAGAGTACCATATTAGGGGGAGTTATTCATTTATGGGAAGTGGGTTCATACCCTATTGCTCTTATTATTTTAGTCGCTTCTGTATTTGTTCCTCTGCTAAAATTCTTTTTTATACTCTATTTACTAATCTCAACTAAGTATAATGTTAACTCATCAAGGGTCGATAAACATAAACTTTTTTACATTACTGAAGCAATTGGGCCATGGTCTATGATAGATGTATTTGTAGTCATTATCCTCTCTGTACTCATTCATTTTTCAGGAGTACAGGTTTTTCCTGGAGCAGGAGCAACTTCATTTGCATTAATGGTCTTTTTTACCATGCTTTCAGCACTCTCCTTTGATACCAAATTAATAAAGAAAGAGAATTAATAAATGCAACGATACAATGCACCAAAAGTAAAAGAGTCCAGAGGCATTCAAATACTTACAACCATTTGGCTTGTCCCATTTTTGGCAATGATTATTGCTCTTTGGTTGGCGTTTCAATACTATACAAAGATTGGGCCAACCATTGAAATATCCTTTAAATCAAATGCTGGACTTATTGCAAACCAAAGCCAAATAAAATTGCGTGATGTTACAGTAGGAATGGTTACTAAAATTTCACTCTCCGATGATGGTAAAGGAGTAGTTGTTCAAGCACAAATGAACAGAGAAGTTGCTTCCTACTTAAACAATAAAGCAAAATTTTGGATTGTTCATCCTGATGTAGGGTCGCATGGTGTTTCAGGACTCGATACCCTACTTTCAGGTTCCTATATTGAACTTCGTGGACTCAAAGATGAATACACTCAACATCAATTTATAGGCTTAGACAACCCTTACATTGATACTGATGCCGAAGGAACCTATTATCTTCTTTCAGCACCAAAGAGTTATAATATTTCTGAAGGCTCAAACGTTTACTATCGTATGATGAAAGTTGGTCGAGTTGAACGGGTAGGTATTGCTCCCAATGGAGAGAAGATTAATTTTACTGTTTTTGTTGATAACCAATATGCACAATATATCAATAAAAAAAGTAAATTTTACACGCAAAGTTCTCTCTCATTGGATTTTTCACAAGGAAAATTAGATATGAGCATTGCAAGTATCTCCCATCTTGTACATGGAGGAATCTCTATCTATACACCTCTTCATACCCTTAACAGAAAAGATAAGCAATATAAAATAGCAAAAGGCGATGTTTTTCCACTCTATAAAAGTTTAAATCAACTCAAATCCAAACGGCTTATGGAGGGGGAAGAGAGCCAAATTTACACCTTTGTATTTAAAAATCGTCAGCATAAATTAGAGATTGGTTCTCCTATAGAGTTTCAAGGTTTTCAAGTGGGATATGTAACCGACATTGAAAACCATTTTGTCGAAAATAACCAAAGTGTACACTCAAAAGTCTATGCCCTACTCTCTACATCTGCATTTATACAAAACAAAGATAGTAATGGAAGCTATGCTTTAAAAATGTTAGTAGCCAAAGGATTAAAAGCAACCCTAAAGCAAAACTTACCGTTAATAGGGGCTGAGTACATTGATTTGATATTCGACTCAACAAGGGAAGCCAAACTTGTTAACATAGAAGGATATACCCGTTTCCCAACACAAACAGAACAGATAACATCCAATATTCTTAGTGAGGTTCAAGCACTGATTACAAAACTCAAAAAGCTACCACTTGAAAAATTATTACTATCAGCAACAGACTTAATAGATGAAAATAAGAAACCTATCAAAAAGATATTAACCGACTTAGACAGAGTTATTGTCAAAAGTGAACAACCAATTGAAAAAATCTTAAAAGATTTAGAAAAAATCATGAAAAATGTAAATAGTACTGTTAAAGACTTAAATAAATTTACTAAAAATAAAAATTTACAACAACTGCCAGAGAGTGTTAATCATTCGCTTCAAGAACTGGAAACAACACTCATTGAGTTTCAAACCTTTGCACAAGGATATAATGCTAACTCTAAATTCTCAGCAGAACTTTCAGCAACACTACTTGAACTCTCCCTTGCTTCCGAATCCATTGGTCGTGTGAGCCGTAAGCTTGAAAGAAAACCAAACTCATTACTACTAGGAGATGATTAATGAAACAGATATTTTTTACAGCTCTATTTTTACTCTTACTTACAGGATGCAGTAGCAAGGAGTACTATACTTTTGGAGACAATATAAATAACATCCCTATTTCTCATAACTGTACAAAAACTATTGCCATTGAAAAGATAAAAATTCCTAAATACCTTACTGATAGTTCGATTGTATACCAACTAACACCCTATCGTGTAATTCGATTAAAAAATGCCAATTGGTTAACTCCAATGAAAAAGCGTCTTACCAATGTTCTGATTGATTATCTACAAAAATCATTAAATAATCCTAATATATATCTCTATCCTTGGGAGAGTAAAAAAAATACCGATATAAAAGTATCTCTAAAAATAAAACGCTTTATTGCCTATAAAGACGAGGTTATTTTAGAGGCGAGGTATCAGATAAAAGATTTAAAAACGCAAAAGAGTCAAACCAAACTTTTTAACACAAAAATAGCCAGTAACCATCATACAGAAGAGATAATGAAGTCCATGGAAAAAGCTTATTTTAAACTTATTGAAGAAATAAAAAAAGATATTATTAAATAAAATTAAGCTTTGCATGAGTATAATAGGTCTATGAAAATTTTAAACCTCTTCTACTCTCTCCTTTCAGTACTGTTAAAGCTAAGTTTTATTTTGCTTATAGGGTTTATAATTTATATCTCTATACCCATTAAAACAACCCAAACCGTTACCTTACCAAAAGGTTCCATTACCAAGATAATCAAACATTTAAATAGACAAGGTTATGAGTTAAATAAATTCGATGCATATATTATAGACTACCTACTAAATCAACCCAAAAGTGGTACTTTAACCATTGGAGAAGGGAGTATGAGTCGTATTGGCTTTTTACAAAAACTCTCTTCAGCGAAAGAGGCTGTTAATATTATAACCTTGATTCCAGGAGAGACTCGTCCTATATTTTTAGCTGATATTGCGAACAAACAGCACTTAAATTTAGAAGAACTTGAAAGGCAATACAGTAAGTTATCCTCATACAAAGAGGCAGGAATCATACCCGATACCTATCATGTAACTAAAAATAGTAGTGAAGAAACAATTATAAAGAGATTGGTAGAGCAGAGCGAAAAACGTTATAAAAAAATGGCCATAGAGGTCTTTAAAAGATATGATAAAAAAGAGTGGTTGCGTATTTTAACTATTGCTTCTATTGTTCAAAAAGAGTCTGCCAATAAAGAAGAGATGCCTATTGTTGCCTCGGTTATCTATAATCGTCTAAAAATAGATATGGCTCTACAGATGGATGGGACACTAAACTATGGAAAATATTCTCATGTTAAAGTGACACCTAAACGTATTAGAACCGATAAGAGTCTATTTAACACTTATGCCCACAAGGGCTTACCTCCGTACCCTATATGCTCCGTCTCCATCTCTGCGATTAAAGCTACACTTGAACCTAAAAAAACGGACTACCTCTACTTCATGCGAAATAAAGATGGGGTTCATGACTTTACACACTCGTATAAACAACATTTAAAAAATATTAATCAGGCTAGATAAAGTAAATTTTTTAAAAAATACCCAATGCCGTCATGGTTTCTATTGATAATTTAGAGGTTACACCCAAGCCTTTAGATTTTTGATATTCTCTTACAGCTGATTTTGATTTTATACTCCAAAAACCATCAATGCTACCATTATAAAATCCTTCATCTGTTAATGCTTTTTGAACTTTTTTAATTATTTTAGGAGTCAAAGCATCTTCACATACCATTGGCATCCATTTAGAGTATCCCTTAGTACGTTCTCTCTCTGTAATAACAGTAATGTATTCAGCAGGAATAACAACTCTTTTAAAGGAAGCTTTTTGATGAATCTTTTTAACTTTTACTATTTGATATTTTTTAGGCGTAAATATTTTTTTACTACTTGCAGGTGTTACAACTATTTGTTGAGAAATCTTTTTATATTGAGCAGGAGTTTCGGTTAAACAAATTTTATTACACTGATTATTCAAACGTGTAGAGGCATTTTTTAATGAAGCATCTGACCAAAAATGTTTTTCATCACTACTCTTCTCTTGTTTAAGGATTGTTTTATAACGAGCAGGAATGACTATTCTATTTTCTTTAACAGGAGCGATACGCTCTTCAATCCTAACGCTCTTATACCTTGGTGTGACAGCAACTCGTTTTTCAACAGCAGGCTGAAGTACAACTCTTTTAGTTAACTCTTGATATTTGGTAGGAATTTCAGTCAGACAGACCACTTCAGACTGATTACATCCTCTATTTTGACAAGTTGTTTTTCTCCACTCTGTGTGTGCAGGCTCTACCACTACTTTATCTTTTATTTTTTTATAGATAGCCACAGAAGGAAGCAGTTTCGCCGAAGTACTATCTGTCATAATTTTTTTAGTATGTACTCTGTATTTAGCAGGAGTAATAACAATCCGTTCACTCGCTTCCGAAGCCAAAATCTTTTCACTTATGTTTCGATATGTTTTAGCTTGATAGTGTTCATAAAAACACGTTCCTACTTTAGCATTAATCACATCCATTCCTGCATGTGATGCTGAATCAACACAGGAGTTAAATGCCTTTGAAGAGCTTCTACTTAACTCCTTTCGCCAAACTTTTTCAGAGGGTTTTATTAACACACGTTTATAAACCGTTTTATACACAGCAGGAGTGACAACAACTCTCTCTTTTTCATCACTTACCTTAATTTTCTCTTCATGCCAAGAGAACTTGGCAGGAATAACCTCATATTTAACACTTGCATCATTTAAAAGTACCCTTTTTTCTGATTTAATCCGTGTTGTTTTACTATACTGGGGAGGATAAAATGATTTGGTAAAACATTGACCTGCTTTGGCCCGTAGGGGCATTTTTTCTGTATCTGCACAACTTAAACTTAATAATGCTATAACAATACCTATCTCTCTAATCATGCTTAATTCCTTTATTAAAAAACCTGTAATTCTACACAAAAAGTATCAATATACTATTATATATAAGAATTAATATTTATTTTTTATTATTTTATATAATTTTTTATGCTAAGTTTCAAAGAAAGATTTACAATCAAAAGGAAAAATCTTGAAAAGACTTTTAATTTTCCTATTAATCACGATGAATGCTCTCCTTGCCAATGATATATTGCATAAACAGAAACACTCTGAGCAAGGGTGTACCATACCTTTTTTTGAGACAAAAAAAATAAGCTGTTCCACAAAAATTGAAGAAAAAACACCAAATAATAAATCAAAAAGAAAAGAACAACTCTATACAATTTTAGATAATGTTAAAAAATATAAAGAGAAAAATGAACAGGAGAAAAAAAAACTGAAACAAGAGTTAAAAGCTCTAAAAGAAGCATTTAAACACTATAAGGCTAAAAAGCACAAAGAGCTTAAAGAACTAAAAGGGCAATTAAAAATTACAAAAAAGAAACTTTCAAAAAATAAAAAGAAATTACGTCTTCTTCAAAAAAAACACAAGAGTATTTCTAAAAAAGTTGTTAAGAAAAAGATTATTAAAAAGAAAGTTGTTAAAAAAAAGATTATTAAGAAAAAAGTTTTTCCTAAAAAAGTTGTTCAACAAGTAACAATAAACCCCCTTCCTCCTGTCAATAATCTTCCATGGGTAGAAATTATTGTCGAAAATAACCTTAATATCTATCAACTTGCATTAAAATATTATGGAGATAGAGAAAGATACAAAGAGATATACTCAGCCAATCGGCACATTATTGGAAAAAACTTGAAACTCCATGATGGAATGTCTCTAAGAATTCCAATGACCAATCAATTTGAAGAACAACCAATGATATTGAATACACAATAAAGCAAAGCAAGCTACACAGTTTTATATGTTAAAATTCCACCAAATTTTTACTAGTTAACAAAGGTATATTATGGCAAAAAAAGAGATAAAAAAAGCAGTATTAGCATATTCTGGTGGGCTTGACACCAGTATTATTTTAAAATGGTTACAAGACGAATATGACTGTGAAGTAGTAACCTTTACAGCAGACTTGGGTCAAGGCGAAGAGGTAGAACCAGCTCGTCAAAAAGCACTGGATATGGGAATTAAACCTGAAAATATTTTTATATTAGACTTACGTGAAGAGTTTGTAAAAGATTTTGTATTTCCAATGTTTAGAGCAAATACCATCTATGAAGGCGAGTATCTTTTAGGAACTTCTATTGCAAGACCACTTATTTCTAAAAAGCAAATCGAAATTGCCAATCAAACAGGTGCTGATGCAGTAAGCCATGGAGCAACAGGAAAAGGAAATGACCAAGTACGTTTTGAACTTGGATACCTTTCACTAAACTCTGATATTGCAGTTATCGCACCGTGGAGAGAGTGGAATTTAAACAGCCGTGAAAAACTTTTGGCGTATGCAGAGACTCATGGAATCAAAATTGAAAAGAAAAAAGGTCAAGCATCTCCATACTCTATGGATGCTAACTTACTTCATATCTCTTACGAAGGTTTGGTTTTGGAAGACCCAAGTAAAGAGCCAGATGAAGATATGTGGTTATGGTCTGTTAGCCCAGAAAATGCTCCTGACCAAGCTGAATACATTACTATTGATTATAAAAGTGGAGACCCAATTGCAATTAATGGAGAAGCGATGAGTCCTGCTACTATTTTGACAGAACTTAATGCATATGGAAACAAACATGGAATTGGTAGAATTGATATTGTAGAAAACAGATATGTTGGAATGAAAGCTCGTGGATGTTACGAAACACCAGGTGGAACAATTATGCTAAAGGCGCACCGAGCAATTGAGTCGATTACGTTAGATAGAGAAGCAGCACATCTAAAAGATGAGCTTATGCCAAGATATGCAAAACTTATTTATAATGGGTACTGGTGGTCTCCTGAGCGTGAAATGCTTCAATCTGCCATTGATGCAACACAAGAGCATGTAGAGGGAACAGTTAGACTAAAGCTCTACAAAGGTAATGTAATAGTTGTTGGACGAGAATCTGAAAAATCTCTATTTTCAGAAGCACACTCAACCTTTGAAGAAGACGATGTTTATGACCAATCTGATGCAGAAGGTTTTATTAAACTAAATGCTCTTCGATTTATTATTGCAGGTAAAAACCGAAAATAATCTCTATTCCGTAACCTTATATTACGGAACTTTTTCTTATATTATCCATCTTTATATTTTAAATAAACATTTAATTATGTTATTAAGTGTTATTTTTCAATAAAATTACATAAAAAATGAATGATTTTAGATAATTTTCGTTAAAATATAGAATATAACTATTAAAAAAGGAGTCTAAAATGATTTATAGACCAATAGTACTGGATGAGGAGATAAAATTTTCAAAAAAAAAGTTTATTGTGAGTAAAACTGATATAAAAGGGAATATCATTTTTACTAATAAGAATTTTTCTGAAGTCTCAGGGTATACCGAAAGTGAACTCATAGGACAACCCCATAATATCTTAAGACATCCAGATATGCCAAAAGCTGTTTTTTATTTGGTTTGGCAAAATCTATTAGCAGGAAAAGCCATCTCAGGAGTTGTTAAAAATCTTGCAAAAGATGGGCGATACTACTGGGTTATTGCTGATTTAGAACCAAAGTTCAATGCACAGGGCGAAATTATTTCATTAACAGCATTTAGACGTGCTGCCCCTCAAGATGTCATTGATTCAGCCACAGAACTCTATGCAACAATGCTAGCAATTGAAAAGAAACATGGAATGGAGAAATCAATTGTATATCTACAATCATTTTTAGAAGAACATGAGATAACATATGATGAGTTCATCGCAGAACTCATTCGACCAAAAGGTCTTTTGGCAACCTTGTTAGCTGCCTTTAAGAAGTTAATGAGCTAAAGAAGCTCATTATATTAGTGCCAACCTAAATGCTCTGGTTGGTCAATAAACTTATCTGTCACAGGCATTTTAAGTTTCATTCCTTTTCTTAATATCTTACTTTTAGGAAAAATTCCTTTATTTGCTTCATAAATCAAAGAAGCTTCTTTTACATCTCCATAATAAGTTGATGCTAAATCAGCTAAGGTTGTTTCTGAAGAAGCAACCACAATATTGACCCATACAATATCTTTTGGGGCTTCCGTTAACTCCAACTTACTACTCTCTGTTGCAAACAAAGCGTTCGAAGTGCCTAAAAATATAAACACTGATGCTGTTAGAGTCCATTTAAATAATTGTTTTTTCATCTCTATTTCCTTTTAATAATTATTAAAAGTTATTATACAATTGAAAAACTTAGAAAATAATAATAATTTTTTTAGACAATCTTAAACAAAAAAAATTATGTTGTGAGGGAGAGGTGTACCTACTCTAAAAAAGTAGGTACAAAAAGAGAAAAAATTAGTTTGTATCTTGGTCTACAATTTTACCTGCAGAAATCCAAGGCATCATTTCACGAAGAGAGTTACCTGTTTTAGTAATAAGTTTCTCTTTGTCATTTGCTCTTTCAGCATTCATTCTTGGGTATCCTGCTTGACCTTCCAAGATAAAGTCTTTCGCAAATCTACCATCTTGAATCTCTGTAAGAATATCTCTCATTGCTTGTTTTGACTCGGCATTGATTACTCTTTTACCCGAAACATAATCTCCATACTCAGCTGTATTTGAAATAGAGTATCTCATATCTGCAATTCCACCTTCAAACATAAGGTCAACAATTAATTTAAGTTCATGAAGACACTCAAAATACGCCAATTCAGGAGCATAACCAGCTTCAGTTAATGTTTCAAAACCAGCTTGAACCAAAGATGCTGCACCACCACAAAGTACTGCTTGTTCTCCAAATAAGTCTGTTTCTGTCTCATCTTTAAATGTAGTTTCAATAATTGCAGTTCGTCCACCACCGATTGCTGACGCATAAGAAAGAGCAAGCTCTTTTGTTGTTCCTGATGGATTTTGACCAACAGCAATAAGGTCTGGAATACCACCACCTCTTACAAATTCAGAACGTACTGTATGACCTGGAGCTTTTGGAGCAATCATGGTAACGTTAATATCTTTTCTTGGGATTACTCTTCCATAGTGAATGTTAAAACCGTGTCCAAATGCAATAGTAGCACCCTCTTTAAGATTTGGCTCAATTTCATTTTCATAAATCTCTTTTTGATTTTCATCAGGAAGAAGAATCATAATTACATCAGCTTTTGCTGAAGCTTCTGCTACCGTAAGAGTCTCAAAACCTTTTGCTTCAGCTTTTGCCCAAGAAGAACCATTTTTTCTTAGACCAACAACAACATTTACACCTGAATCTCTTAAGTTTTCAGCATGTGCATGCCCTTGAGAACCGAAACCGATCATTGCTACTGTTTTTGATTTTATGATACTTAAATCACAATCTTTGTCATAATATACATTTAATGTTGACATTGTTTTTCCTTGGAAGTTAAAAAATTTCGCGATTATAGCGTAACAATACTTATGTTAATTAGGTTATTGATGTATAATATAGTTTAACTTTTAAAAACATAAAAGAGGAGCTATAAATGTTGGAGTTTTTAACAATGAATCTACTCTGGTGGCATTGGGTTGTTTTTGGAATTTTTTTAATTACTCTTGAACTTTTCATAGGTACATTTATTCTTTTAGGTTTAGGACTCGCATCAATGCTTGTAGGTGTTTTGGACAATCTATTTCAAACTTCTTTAGAGTTAGAACTTAGCTTATGGATTTTATTTTCAATACTCTCATTAAGGGTATGGTTTAAATATTTAAAAGACCCTTCAATTGAAACCTCAGGTCAATCAAACTACTCATTAGAGACCTTGGGTACAATAGAAAAGTATATAAAAGCAAACGGTAGAGGTTCTGTACATTTTGACACACCCGTCTTGGGAAATACCCTTTGGACAGCCACAGCAAAAGAGAATTTAGAGATAAATACACGTGTTAGAATTATAGAGATAAAAGGGCAACTCATCGAAGTTGCAAAAATATAAAACATCATTCAAGGATTTATAAAATGGAAAGCTTAAATGTACTCATTATATTGGTAGTAGCCATAGTGGTTACGCTCTTTAAAGGAATCAAAATTGTTCCCCAAGGCGAAGAGTGGATTGTTGAAAAATTGGGCAAATTTTCACGAACTTTGAACCCTGGACTAAACCTTATTATCCCCTATATTGACTCTATTCGTCAACGCATCTCTACTCGTGATATTATTATGGATATTCCTCAACAAGAGGTTATTACCAAAGATAACGCCGTAATTAGAACCAATGCCATTGCTTTTGTACGAGTGACCAATCCCAAAGATGCTCTGTATGGAGTAGAAGATTTTAAATTGGCAATTGCCAGTCTGATTATGACAACACTACGTTCAATCATCGGAGAGATGAAGCTGGATGAAGCATTAAGTAACCGTGAAATGATTAAATCACGACTAAAAGATAGTATTATTGATGATGTCGCTGACTGGGGAGTTACCGTAAAATCGGTAGAGATTCAAGATATTAACCCAAGTGGCTCAATGCAAGATTCAATGGAACGCCAAGCAGCAGCAGAGCGTGAAAGAAGAGCTATTGAGACAACAGCAGAAGGAAATAAAAACGCAGCTATTTTAGAAGCACAAGGGAAACTAGAAGCATCTAAATTAGAGGCTCAAGCACAAGTAGCATTAGCAAATGCTTCAGCAAAAGCTATGCAGATGATTGCCCAAGCTACTGAGGGCAAAGAGTTACCTGCTATGTTCTTACTTGGAGACAGATACATCAATACCCTAGAAAAAATGACCCTATCTCCAAACTCAAAATTTGTCATCTATCCTGCTGATATTCAAGGAGCTATAAAAGGTATGCTCGGCTCTGCATTTACAAAAAAA
>CAYPCV010000225.1:0-9256 GCA_964409295.1 uncultured Sulfurovum sp. | reverse complement strand
GAATAATCTTTACTCTGCAATTGAGAAAGGATTAAAAGAGAATCTTCCTGAACTAGAGATAAAAGAGCCTATCTATAGAGATTTTAGAGCTGGAGATATTCGACACTCTAATGCAAATATAGATAAAATGAGAGAGTTATTGGGTTATGAGCCTACACATAGTTTAGAGCAAGGATTAAAAGAATCTATTGTTTGGTACATCAACGACATCCAAAAAGAGAGTAAATAATGACAAAACATAAAATTGCCGTAATAGGTTTAGGATACGTTGGACTACCTTTAGCCCATGCCTTTTCAAAAAAATATAACGTAGTAGGATTTGATATTGCACAGTGGAGAATAGATGAACTTCGTGCAGGAGAAGATAGAACCTTAGAATTAAGTAGTGAACAGGTTAATGAAGCTATAAATAATAATATGAAATTTACCAATATCTTAGAAGAAATTTCAGATTGTAATATATATATAGTAACGGTTCCAACACCTATTGATAAACATAAAAAACCTGATTTAACACCTCTTTTAAAAGCGAGTGAGTCGATAGGAAAAGTGCTTAAAAAAGAGGACATAGTTATTTATGAATCTACCGTATATCCAGGAGCAACAGAAGAAGATTGTGTTCCTATTTTAGAACAAGTCTCTGGATTAACATTTAATAAAGATTTTTTCTGTGGCTACAGCCCAGAGAGAATAAATCCAGGAGATAAAGAGCATACAGTTACTAAAATATTAAAAGTAACTGCTGGTTCTACCCCTGAAATTGGTCAAAAAGTAGATAAGCTTTATGCGAGTATTATTACAGCAGGAACACACCTAGCACCTTCAATTAAAGTAGCTGAAGCAGCAAAAGTAATAGAGAATTCTCAAAGAGACATTAATATTGCTTTTGTAAATGAACTATCAATGATTTTTAACCGTTTAGATATTGATACCAATGCTGTTCTTGAAGCAGCAGGAACAAAATGGAATTTTCTACCCTTTAAACCAGGGCTTGTAGGTGGTCACTGTATTGGTGTAGACCCTTACTATCTAACTCATAAAGCCCAAGAAGTCGGGTATAACCCTGAAATTATCTTAGCAGGACGTAGACTCAATGATAATATGGGTATTTATGTTGCTAATCAAGTGATTAAACTGATGATTAAAAGAGGTCAAAAAATTGAAGGCTCTAACGTTTTAGTTTTAGGAATTACTTTTAAAGAGAATTGCCCTGACATCAGAAACTCAAGAGTTATTGATGTTATACGAGAATTTCAAGATTTTGGATGTAATGTTCAGGTGAGTGATTATTGGGCTGATAAACAAGAGGTTCAAAAAGAGTATAATCTAAATTTAATTAGTAGCTCAGAACTAAATATTGATGATTATTCAGCTGTTATTTTAGCTGTTGCTCATGATAAGTATAAAGATATTTCTTTAGATAATCAAGAGCAAGTAGTTTTTGATATTAAATCAGTTCTTACTCATTCAGACGGTTGCCTATAGCTCTTTTTTTCAAAGGATTAAAGCGATGAACACCTTTCATCGCTCTATTTTTAGGGATAATGATTAAGTCTTGAATAACCTCTAACATCTCTCTTGCTAATTTTTTTCTATCATATGCTTTGGCTAAAGCTTTACAACCTTCTATCCTATCTAGGTAATTTTTCTTATCTTTTAATATCTGTAACTTATCAAGAAAATCTTTTTCATCTTCAGGCTTAAAACAGATACCTGCGTGATATTTTTCAAGGATTTTCTGAGCTTGCCCCTCTACACCCAACAAAGTAGGCTTTTCCATTGCTGCTGCTTCAAAAATTTTAGAAGGAATAACCGTTTTAAAATTCTCTTCATTTTTTAAAGGAGCAATAGAAACGTCGCAGATAGAGAGATATGAAGGAACTTCTTCTTTAGGAATAGCATTTAAAAAAGTAATATTACTCAATTTTAATTCCTCTGCTATTTGAACAATACTCTTTTTCATTGCACCATCTCCAATAAATAGAAAATGTATCTCTTTATCTGTAACTTTAGAGATAGAACGAACAATAAAATCCAAACTGTGTGCAAGACCATGCGTTCCAATATACCCTACAACAAATTTATTTTCTAAATTTAACTGTTTCAACAATGCTCTATCTTTTACTCGTGCAGAAAAGAGTTCTAAGTTTGAACCATTTGTAATGACTTCAATTTTATCTTTATCAATTCCTCTTGATATTAAATTTTCTTTAAATGCATCTGTAACAGCAACAACTTTTGTTGCATCTCGATATAAAGCCAATTCAATTTTCTCTAAAGTATTAATAATATATCCTTGATTTAAAGCCCCTACGGTTTTAATGGACTCCGGCCAAATATCACGAAGTTCAAATATCCAAGGTTTTCGTTTCAGCTTACTTAATCCATAGCCTGTCCATGTCGTAAAAAACTGTGGAGAAGTAGCAATAATGAGATCAAATTTTTGAAATAGTCCCACCAAAAACGACATGAATGAAAAAGATAAATAATCTAATATTCTTTTAATAAAACCATTATTAGAACTCATATAGCTCCAAACTCGAATAACCTCTATACCATCAATATTCTCTTTTTGATAAAGTTTATTTTTATAGCCTTTATAGAGCTTACCATGTGGAAAATTTGGTACACAGGTTATTACGGTAACCTCAACCCCCTCTTTTATCCACTCTTGACAATGTTCATAGGTTCGTGTTGCAGGAGCATTGACTTCAGGTGGAAAATTATCTGTTAGAAAAAGTATCTTCATGATTTAAAAACCTTTATATTCTTCAATTATTTATTTTAAATGCCTATTATTAAAAATAAGTTACCCATCTTACAGTAAATTTATTTAAAAAGTAAATATAATAATAAAAAATAATAAAAAATAGATTATAAGTTAAAATTAATATTAATAAATTTAAATAAATATTTTACAGTATGATTAATTAATTAATTATACAATATAATACTAATTAATAAACTATAGAAAATACTTTTAGCGTTTATTAATTATCAATCTAAAGGAAAAGATATGAAAACAACAACACTTATACCTATGCTACTTGCAGGATTAACTGTAACAAGTATGGCAATTGAAGGAGATACTACTCCACCAACAGCACCAATTAATGCAGGTGCTTATAATTTTACAGATACATCAGCTCGTATCAGTTTTAAAGATATGTCAATGAATGAAGATGGTTTTAGATTTGAACATGTACAAAATGGGAATGCTGTTTTAACAACGCATATTCCAACAGATACAAACCTATCTGACCATTATGAATATGTAAACTTAACAGGACTAACACCTCAAACACTTTATACAATAGACATCGTAGCATTTAATGCAAATGGAGAAGCGACTCCACTACGAAAATCATTTAGAACATTAGAGACACCACAGACTCCTGCACAACCTACAAGTGTTGGTGCTTATAATTTTACAGACTCATCTGCTCGCCTAAGTTTAAAAGATATGTCAGATAATGAAAGTGGATTTAAAGTCTATTTAGATGGTACTGTTATAGCAACAGCTCCAGCAAAAGCTGGTAGTGGAGAGTTTGTCTATACAAATCTTACAGGACTCAATACTTGTGCTCAATATACTGTTAACATTGTCGCTTACAATGCAAATGGAGAATCAGAAGCTGTAGAGAAAAGCTTTGTAACCACAGGTTGTATGACAGCAGAAGATATTCCTCTAGCTCCTTCAAATGTAGGTGTTTATAACTTTACAAGCACCAGTGCGCGTGTAAGCTTTTTAGACCAATCAAATAATGAGCAACTTACTGATGGATTTGTAATATACAATAATGAAGACAATAGTACTTTAGCTTCATTACCTAGAGACCGATACCTTCATGAATTCCAATATGCAAATTTAACGGGTCTTACTCCTGATACTCTTTATACTATCCGAGTTGTTGCTAAAAATGCTACTGGAGAAGGCAGTGCAGAGCTTAAAAGTTTCCATACTTTACCATAAGATTTTTTATTCTCTTAAGCTTTTTAAGCTTAGGAGACATCTATCTCTATAGTTAAAAATCTATGAAAAGAAATCACTAACACAAGAGCTTCTCTTCTTTTATTAAATTTAGGGGCATAATAGTAATTCTCGAACTTTATATTTTTTTTATCTACATCAAAACGGGATAAAACTTCTTCTTTTAAAACAGTAGGAGCAAAATGAAAACGTGCAACAGCATTTGCAGGTTGACTCAAGCTGTCTTCAATAATAATTCTATTTTCATCAAAACTCCATTTTCGAGTATGATAAATATTATCTTTTTTATAGCCATCATGTGTTGCTTCAATAAAATTTTCATTCTCATTTAAAGCAATAATTCCAGCCCTATTTCCAACCCTAAATCCACCCCAAACTTCACTTTGACTTTGACCATTAACCTCTACCGTATTATGAGAGAAAGTAGAACGTTCTAAAGTTCTTCTATCATTGGTTTCATATGTACTTAATCCTGTATCAACAATAAATGGCTTACTCTTTATTTGAAGCTCAAAATTAAAAGTATCAGCATGAGCATGACCTGGAATATAATCAGCACCAATATGCCCAACATCAACCATGCATTCATAGTCATCTTTAGAAAACTTTCGGTAACCACTCTGAGAAAGAGAAGATATTTTTGGCGTTAAACCCAGTATTTTGGCATAGTAGAGAAGTTGCTTTGTAGTAGGAGCAATACCAGTCGTACTGTCATTGAAAAGAGGAATATCTCCATTTTTATAGCTAATACTTTCCAACCATCCTAACATTAATTCAGATTTTTTTACTAAAAATTCTAAGAGTTCATCTTTTTTCCAAGAATTATTTTGAAGTAAATTGATACAATCTAATAATCTAAATAGCATAATTTGATGATACATAGGACTCAATTCAAAATGACCTCCATCTTCTAATATCTGCTCTTCTAGCTGTTGAGTTAAAATCTTTTTAGCTTTTTTGTCTAAAATCTCATCTTGAAAATAGTAAGCACCAAAAAGTAGAGAAAAACCATTTTCAAGCAGATGATTTCCCAAAAGATGGTACTCTAAATTATCCAATAAAAGATAATATTGAGCATACAGACTGTTCTCTATTTTTTTATCTCTAATTTTAGAATAGGAGAGATACTTAATCCAATTTATTCCACGTAAACTAATAGGAAAAGGTTCTAATCCATCCTTAATAGTTGAAATATTCTTTACAAAAGAGTTCATTAAATAGAGGCTCTCTTTTTGATTTGTATGAGATAAATAGTCGAAATAAGTTAAATTATATGTCCAAAGCTTACCATATTCTGAATAGTTCCAATCAATTTCATCCTCAAATTTTTTCTCTAAATTTAAAAATCTGAACTGATTTTTATCTCTATAACAATTAAGTATATGAATACTCTCTTTTAAATTTAATAAATTAGCATTTGACTCTTTAGATAAAAGAGTTCTCTTACCCATTAGCTCTCTAGCTTTTTTCCGAATCAAATAATAGAGCCTATAGTAAATTTGTATAGGCTTTAAAAATTTAACGGTATTAAAAAGACGAACTGTTCTATTTAACATTTACCACAGCTCCACTATTAATAGAGTCTAATATTTTAAAAGTTGTCTTTGTTGTATTATAAATTGATTCAAAACTAATTGCAGGGTTTCCACTTTTTACAGCTTCTTTAAATGCTTTAAACTCATTTTTAAATCCTTTATCTTGATTCGCACTCTTCTCTTTAGTTTTCTTACCATTTTCATAAATAATAAGTTCTCTAAAATCATGCATTTCCATACTCACACCATTAGCAAATACTTCAATATACTCTTTTGACATTGTAGAATCTCCATAAGCATAATAGGCAATAGTAGCTGTACTTCCATTTGCATAATTCAATGTAATATTTACATTATCTTCATCAGGAATTGATTGGTTTGATTTCTGAATTGTTGAAGCATATACAGATACTATTTCACTATCAATCAAAAAACTACAAGTATCAATAAAGTGACACACTTCCCCAATAATTCTTCCTCCACCAATCTCTCGGTCTTGAATCCAAACATTTTTAGGAATAACACCTGCATTAACTCTGTAGTTTACAGATATTTGCCCACTTAAATGAGATTTCATCTGTTCTACCATTGGAGAAAATCGTCGATTAAAGCCAACTTGAACAATAGACTCTCCACTATAAGCTTTATTAATCGCTTCTAATTCCTCTTCATAGATACATAGTGGTTTTTCAACAAAACAGTGTTTCTTATTCTCAATCGCTTTTTGAACCAAAGAGGCATGATTATTGTGCTGAGTGGTAATAGCAACCGAATTAATTTCACTGTTTTTAAAAATTTCATTGCTATCGGTTGTGGTGTATTTAAAGTTATATTTTTTACCTGTACCTTCTGCACTTACTCCTGTAGCTGTACAAACTCCAACAAGTTCATAGCCACCAACTTTTTCAATATTTGGTAAAATAACCGATTTTGTAAAGTTTCCTGCACCAATCAATCCCAAATTAACCTTATCACTACTAATCGTTTTATTGGTTCGTTGAACAACTTTATGTTCATCTAAATTGATTTCATTATTGTATTCCAAAACAATTCCAAGGTATTTTTCTTGAATTTTCCCCTCTAATAAATCATAAGCTTGCATAGCATCATTATAGTCATAAGTATGCGTAAGTAGTGCTTTAGGAGATATTTTTCCCTCTTCGATTAATCCTAAAAAGGCCTCAAAATTTCTCTGTTCTGTCCATCGAACCAAATCATAAGGGTAATCAATACCTTTCTCTTCATAATCTGGGTCATAACGTCCAGGTCCATACGCCATAGATAGTCTTAAGTCCAACTCTTTTTTATAGTAGTCATTTCGAGGAATATCCATTCCTACCATTCCTAAAAAGACAACACGACCACGCATTCTTGAAATTTCAGCAGCATCAATTACTGGTTGATTTGATGCTGTAGAGGCAGCGATAATAACAGCATCTACACCATATCCATTACTAAATTCATCCGATTTTTTAATCAACTCCCCTGCATGACATGCCTCATCTGCACCCATTTTAAGAGCCAAGGCAATTTTATCTGGGTCAACATCACTACCGATTACTTTACAACCATTTGCTTTAAGCAATTGAACGGCTAATTGCCCCAAAAGTCCAAGACCAATAACAGCCACTCTCTCCCCTAATTTTGGTTCGGTTTGACGTACACCTTGTAAAGCAATTGCACCAACAGTTACAAAAGAGGCATCAACATCATCAACCCCATCAGGGATTTTAACCATTAAATTTTTAGGAACATAGTTAATCTCACTATGATTGGCATACCCTGCCCCACCACAAGCTACTCTATCTCCTATATTTATACCACTCATGTTTGAGCCTACTTCAATCACACGACCTGCCAAACTGTAACCAAGAGGAATCGGTGTATCTAATTTTGTGAACACTTTTTCTAATGTGTTTTTAACACCTTCTTTTTTCATCTTATCAACAACTTGTTTTACTAAGTCTGGTCTATCTTTTGCTTTTGCCAACATTGATTTTTTGGCAAAATCTACTAACATTTTCTCTGTACCTGCACTAACCAAACTTACTTTTGTTTCTACCAGTACTCCATTCTCTTGACATACAGGTGCAGGAACTTTAAAAAGTCCTAATTCCCCTGTTTTAAAGCTTTGTATTAGTTGTTTCATCTATCTTTCCTTTTTTTAACTTATATTATTTTATCAATCTCATCTTCAATATCAAAGCATAGCTCTTTAATATCATTCTGTAACATCTCTTCAACTTTCAACATAATAAAGGTTGAGTATTCAAGCTCTTTCCATTCTCTCTTTTTATCAGAGAATGGTTGAAGAACTGACTGTTCATGTCCTGCATCTTTAGGAACAAAACGTTTTACAATTTTTTTATTCTCATTCCAAATGGTCATTTTTCTAAAATCTTCTATATTAGCAATAATTTTCTCATTTTGAAAACTTATATTTTCCATTACACCTTCAAAAGGGTCTGAACGGGTTGAAAAAGTTAGAACAATTAAATCATCTAAATTTGTCTTTATTGTCAATACAAAATCATCATCTTTGTGCTTTTTATTTGCAGAGAGGAGAATCAATTCAAAAGATTGAGGAATGTTTTTTCGACTCATAATTAAGTGTGTAGAGAGGTCAATCCAGTGACCAAGGTTACCTACAACCCTACTCCCTTCTGATGGTTTTCGGTACCAATGGTCTGAAGCTAATTTATGCCCCATAATAAAACAGTTCAATGTAATAGAACTATCTGTAATATACCTTTTTATACTCTCTATTGCTGGACTAAAGGGACGATTATAACCCGTATAAACCCTATTTTTACTACCTCTAACAGTTTTAACTAAATTACAATATTGCTCTATATTAATTGAAATAGGCTTTTCAATAAAAACATCTTTATTTTTATTTAAAGCTTGAATCGCATAAGGAGTATGTGTTGCATGATTAGAGACGATGTAAACCAATTTTATATTTTCATCATCCAGAATCTCTTCAACATCTGTTGTGAAGTGGTATGCTTTATACTCTTGGGCTAAAGAGATGGCTTTATTTTCATCAATATCCATACTTGCACCAATAATATTTCCTCTATTTTTGCGTAAAAAATATGCAATATCTGTAAAAGCATGATTTCCACAACCGATAATTCCAATACTCTTATCTTCTTCTTTTAAAACATTTTGAGGATTACTCTCGTACTCCTTTTGCATATGATAATGCCCTTTTACTTTGATTAATGTACGAGAAGCCCCGTACATATAGGTATATTTTAAAACTTTTTTTATTTTTGACTGACTATTAGTTAAATGTTTTTGACTCATAATAATAATTTACCTTTCATTTTTTAAACATAAAAGAATATTATATCCTCTTTTATATGTCAATTTACATAAACTAATAAAATTAATTTGAAACATAAAGGGTGCATATTTATTAATCAATATTTTTTTATATTTTATATTATTTTATATTGGTTTAAGTAATAAACTGTTATCGTTTTATTAATCAAAAAAATAGATTTCTATTTTGTCTATATTTTTGATACAGATATTCAGAAAATAGCTTGAACTAATCTCTTTAAAGAAATTAATTTTTACAACAGACAATAAGATATATACACGATATAAAAAAGGAAAACTATCATGTCAAATAAAAAAATAATTATAAAAAACATACTCACTATTTCGGGCTTAGCACTCTTATTAAGTGAAATGGCAACAGCAGCAGTACCAAATACTC
>CAYPCV010000224.1:0-3150 GCA_964409295.1 uncultured Sulfurovum sp. | reverse complement strand
TGAGTGGTTGAAACAGGTTGATATGAAACTGCTTTTTAATACGCGTGGTACAAAGTACAGAGATTTAAAACTAAAAGAGTTGAATCTTGACGATGAAGGTAAAATAGCGTGGATGGCAAAAGAGAACTATCTGATTAAACGACCTATAATAGAGTATGGTGAAGGAAACGTTCATGTGGCGTATAACGAAGAGGTTTACAAGGAAACCTTTTTATAGAAGCAGATGATAACAATAGATAAAGCCAAACATAAAAAGATTTTAAAAATTTCGCTTCCTGCTGGGTTTAACTCTCTGCTTGATATGCTTCAAGTAATTACAGACCTCATTATGGTGGGAACAATCTCTGCCTTTGCCGTGGCTGCTGTGGGGATTGGTTTGCAATCACTTATGTTTGTATTTGCAGTATTGACACTTTTTCATGTGGGGACAAATGCACTGATTTCCAGATTTTATGGAGCAGGGAAAATGAAGCGAGCCTCTTTGGCATTGTCTACACTTTATCTTTTTGCTTTTGGATTGTCTCTTGTTGTTGCTCCTTTATGGTACTTTGGCTCATCAGAACTCTATGTGTTATTTGGAGTAAGTCCCGAGGTTCGTGAATTGGGGCAAAGCTATGTTCAGATTTTGACCTTGATGATGCCTTTTATTTTTGTAAAGTTGGTCTTTATTACAGCTCTCTCTGCTACAGGAGATACAAAGACCCCAATGTTTGTAAAGCTCATCTCAATCGTTTTAAATATTGGATTAAATTATCTTCTTATTTTTGGACATTTTGGTTTTCCTACTTTGGGTGTGCAAGGTGCTTCAATAGCAACAGTTATTGTCAATATGTTAGAACTTATGGTCTATCTTTCTCTTTATAATAGAAAAAAGATGCCGTTTGCTCCTATGATTAGGTTTTCTAAAAATTTATTAAAAAGAGCCTTAAAAGTAGGGCTTCCTGCCTCGTATGAACGCTCGTTAACGATGGGTTCTTTTATGCTTTTTACAGCTATTATTGCTGATTATGGAACGGAAGTGATGGCAGGTTATCAGATTGGTTTACGGATTGAGGGGCTTGCATTTATGCCAGGGATTGGATTTACTATCGCAGCGATGGCTCTAATGGGTCAAGGACTTGGAGCAAAGAAGCCTGAACAGTCTCGTGAAGATGTACTGTTAGTTCTGAAATATGCCATAGGACTTATGTTTTTTCTCTCATTTTTTATGATTTTTACACCTGAGTTTATCGTAGCATTTTTTACAAATGATGCTCAAACTATTAAAGAAGCCTCTTTATATCTGAAAATAGTTGGTCTCTCTCAAATACCTTTGGCATTTAATTTTGTACTTTCAGGAGCCTTGCGTGGAGCAGGGGATAGCAAGAGAACTTTACGAATCAATTTAACCTCATTGTGGTTTGTTCGGATTATTCCTGCTTTTGTTTTGTCATGGTGTTTTAATGATATTATTTGGGTCTATATTGCCATGATAAGCGATACCTTTGTTAAAGCATTCTTTTTATGGAAAGCTTTTGACAAAGGTGATTGGCAAAAGATTAGAGTTTAAAAGTTGATGATTTCTTGATGATTTTCTAGGGTGTATGTTTCCGATTTATATTCAACTGTACCATTGATAAGTATAATCATACTCTCTAAGGATTGGTCCTCTTTATAGCTGATATGTTGGCACTCTATGGTTGCACCCTCTTTTATGACAATGTTGTTAAAATTGTAATCATTTTGAGCTTGCAGTTCTAAATAGTGTGGAAATTTTCCATCTTCATCTGTATTGTTATATGTCATTACTGTATCCCCATTTTGAGTATTGTTATCATTTTCACAAGATTGATAGTTGGTTTTACGGATTATATTTTCTATTGTACCAAAAGTTTCTTGGTCTTGTAGCCCTGAAATATCACAATAATTTATCGTCTTAGAGAAACTTGTAGCCTCTAATTCATTAATTTCGGTTAGATGTACTTCTATTATGTCAGAAAGTTTTTGGACGAGGGTGTTACTTTTTTTCTCTCCTGACATTGAAACAGCTGTTCCAATAGCAGTAGGATAGGTTTTTTTAGTTTTTGTAGCTCCTGACCCACATCCTTGAAAAGCAAGACCTAGGAAACTCATTTTAATAAATAATATTTTAAATCTTTTCATACTTTTAAATCCTTTTGATATAAAAGTATTGTACTGAAATAAAACTTAAGAATTAATTTTAATTTTAAATATTATATATTATTAAATATAATAATCTATTTTTTATAAATTTTTTCGAGATGCTCCATTTTTTTACCCATATTTAGCAGTGTCATATCGGCTAAAACCAAAGCCATCATCGCTTCACAGACAACAGAACCACGAATTGCTACACATGGGTCATGGCGACCTTTAAGCTCAAACTTCATCGCTTCATTTTGAGTGTTAACGGTCTCTTGCTCTTGAAAAATAGAAGGGGTAGGTTTAAAGTGAGTTTTAACCACAATATCATCGCCATTTGAGATTCCACCAAGAATTCCACCTGAGTGGTTAGAGGTAAATCCATTTGGTGTAATACCATCATTGTTTTGGCTACCTTTCAAAGATGTACTTGCAACTCCATCGCCTATCTCTACCCCTTTAGATGCGTTGATTCCCATCATCGCTTCAGCTAAAATAGCATCAAGTTTGTAGTACAGAGGCTCTCCCAAACCAATTGGCACACCTGTTGCAATGGTTAAAACCACACCACCCACAGAGTCATGTTTTTTCTTTGCTGATAAAATAGCCTCTTCTTGGGCTGTTTCTACATCTGCATCTAAAGCATAAAGTAAAGAACTTTTTGCATGGTTAAAATCGTAGCTTTTTGCTTTGATTCCATCCACTTCACAAAGCCCTGATTTTATCTCTATTCCTAAGGTTTTAAGCATAAGCTTTGCAATTGCTCCACCTGCTACTCTAGCAGCTGTTTCTCGTGCAGAACTTCGTCCACCACCACGATAATCACGGATTCCATACTTATGAAAATAGGTAAAATCTGCATGCCCGGGGCGAAACAAATCTTTGACATTGTCATAGTCACGACTCTTTTGATTGCCATTAAAAATAACCATCATAATGGGCGTTCCTGTACTAAGTCCTTCAAATGTGCCTGAAAGAATCTCTACTTTATCGTCCTCTTTTCGTGCT
>CAYPCV010000223.1:0-8546 GCA_964409295.1 uncultured Sulfurovum sp. | reverse complement strand
TTAATGGATTAAAAATGGGAGTAGCACAACCTAATTTATCATTAACACAAATTGGAAATTTTAAAATCCCCTTACCTCCACTAAATATTCAAAAAGAGATAGTTAAAGCGTGTAAAATAGTTGATGATGAGGTGGAGAGAGCTAATAGTGAGATAGATGAGTTAAAAGAGAAACTAGATGAGATTATGAATAACTCTAATGGAAATAGTGTAAAACTTGGAGAGATTATAGAGATGAAAGCAGGAAAGTTTGTAAAAGCCTCTAAAATAAGTCCTGAAAAAGAGAAAGGCTATTATCCTTGTTATGGAGGGAATGGAATTCGTGGATATGTAAGTAGCTTTACACATAATGGAGTTTATCCTCTTATCGGAAGACAGGGTGCATTGTGTGGCAATATCGCTTTAGCCAAAGGAAAATTTTATGCCACAGAACACGCTGTAGCTGTTACTCCTAAAGTAGATATAGAACTCTATTGGCTCTATCATAAGCTTATAAAAATGAATCTCAATCAATACGCAACAGGAACAGCACAACCAGGTCTATCTGTTAAAAACTTAGAAACACTCTCTTTGATTGTACCTAAATTAGATATTCAAAAAGAGATAGTCTCCAAAATAGAAAAATTAGAGACTAAAATAGCCAAAGCCAAAAGCATTGTAGATGGGGCTAGTGAGCGAAAAGAGAGTGTTTTGAGGGAGTATTTGTAAGTAGAAATATCTTAATGGGTAAACATCAACCCCAAGGTATTTTTTTAGATGCTTATCGTTTAAAAAAACGTGAGCCTAAGCGTTTAGAGAGCATAATTTCATGAATGAAACAAAGGAAAAGAATGCCTAGTATTAAAGAACTCCATGAAACGCTTATCTATTTAATGAATAATCGATATTTTGAATTTTTTATGATGGGAATTATTATTTTTTCGGCTCTTTTGATTGGTATTGATACCTTTGAAATAGACCCATTTTATGAAGAGATTATCTTTTCTATTGACCAAATTATTACCATTATCTTTTTGATTGAGATTATTGCTCGTATCAGCTCTTATAAAAAACCTTTGGATTTTTTTAAAGATGGATGGAATATTTTTGATTTTATTATTGTCTCTATTAGTCTTATCCCTATCGAGGGCAACGATTCTGCTGTGGCACGACTGCTTAGAATTTTTAGAATTCTTCGGCTTATTACCATTATTCCAGAGCTGAAAGGAATTATCAACTCACTCTTTCGCTCTTCGGCTTCGATTGGATATGTTTTTATTTTAATCTTTATTGTTTTCTATATTTTTGCCGTCATGGGAACAATCTTTTTTGAAGGAAGCCCCTCTGGTCTGTGGGACGATTTGGGAACAGCTCTGTTGACGCTTTTTAGAGTGATGACTTTTGAGGGTTGGACAGATGTGATGTATGAGAGTATGGAAATTCATCCTTTTAGTTGGATATTTTATGTGGTGTTTATCTTTTTGACAACCTTTACTTTTTTAAATATGATTATTGGTATTATTTTAGAAAGCTTAAACGAAGAGCATAAAGAGGAACATAAAGACGACGAGACAAAAGAGACGCTGTTACTTAAAGAGATTATTGAGCAAAATAAGCGTTTATCCGAAAGAGTTAAAGTCTTAGAGAAAAAATAGTTAATTTTGACTATAATTAAACAAAAAGGAGATAGCGATGACAAAAATAATTATCGTTTCGAGTTTACTATTTTCAATAATAATAGCAGATGAATTGGTAGAACCTGTACAAAATCAAGCCAGTGCTGTGAGTAAAGTGATGGAGCGATTTTCTAAGCTAAGTACTATAGAATCAACACCTATAGAAGATGTGGTAGAAGAGAAAGTTTTGGATACAACAACTGCTGTAAATGTAGAAAATATAGAAAAGTTGGAGCTTGCCGAAACCATTAAAACAGCAAAATTTGAGAGTAAAGATGTGCCTTATCCTGAAGATAAAAAAGTGCATGAAGAGATTGTTGAAAAAGTAAAAAAAGTTCAGCCTAAAACTGAGCCTATTGAAAGTAAAAAAGCAGAAGCAACGCAAAAGAAATCTTTGCAAGAGATTGAAGAGAACGCACGAAAAGTGATTGAAGAAGAGATGAAAAAAGTAGAAAAGGCAAAAGCAAGTGCGTTAGAGCGAATCAATAGAGCAATGGAGCAAGTGGAGAAGGCTAAATCTAGTTAAAGTAGTATCTGATAAAAAGTTATGAGAATATTTGTAAAGAGCTAAAATAGAGTTTTCAGCTCAATGCCTTCCATTTTTTATTTTTACCAACCCCTAATCACATTTGCGATATAATCCCGAGAATTTTGCAATGAAAAATTGTAGAGTTCTCAATAAGAATATCGAGGATTTACATGTTACTTTTTACCCCTGGCCCAACGCCTGTTCCTGAGTCTGTTAGACAAGCAATGGCAACACCTACACTGCATCATAGAACCCCTGAATTTGAAGCGATTTTTAAAGAAGCTCGTGATAGGTTAATGAAGTTGCTTGGCATGGATGAGTGTGTGATGTTGGCAAGTTCTGGAACGGGTGCAATGCAAGCATGTGTACTAAACCTTTGTAAAAAGAAGGCATTGACCATCAATGCAGGGAAATTTGGCGAACGATTTGGAAAGATTGTAACAGCTATGGGCAAAGAGCTTGTAGAACTTAAATATGAGTGGAATACTCCTGTAGCTCTTGATGATGTCAAGAGAGCCTTAGAAGATAATGCTGATATAGATTCACTCTTTATTCAAATCTCTGAAAGTGCAGGGGGACTTCGTCATCCTGTTGAAGAGATTGCTTCGTATGTAAAAGGGATTAATCCAAATATTATGGTTGTAGCCGATGGTATTACTGCTGTGGGTGTAGAGAAGATTGATGTGACGAATATTGATGCTCTGGTAACAGGAAGCCAAAAAGCCTTTATGTTGCCTCCTGGGTTAGCGATGATTGGTTTGAGTGCTTCTGCTGTTGAGACTATTGGAGCAGGAACAGATTACTACTTTAACTTGGCTTCCGAGATTAAAAAGCAGAGACAAAATACGACAGCATACACAGCACCAACAACGTTGATTATTGGACTGAATGCCATTTTTGATGAGATTGAGAAAGAGGGTGTAGATACTCTTTATTCTAAAACAGAAGCCAGAGCAAAAGCAACCGAATCAGCATTAGAAGCGATTGGTTTTTCAATGTATCCTAAAACTCCTGCACGCTCTATGAGTACGGTGTTTGATGAAGATGCAGAGGCAATTCGTAAACTATTAAAAACAAAATATGGGGTTAATATGGCAGGTGGTCAAGACCACTTAAAAGGGAAACTTTTTCGTATTAACCAAATGGGGCTAATTCCTGTACATGAGTCTGTATGGGTTGTGAATGCTATTGAGATGGCATTAAGTGATTTGGGTCGTAGAGAGTTTGATGGAACGGCGAGTCAGATATTTAACAGAATATATTTTAACGAGATAAACTAATGATTTTTGAACATGAAATACCAAGCAAAAGCAAACTCTATTTTGGAGAGTGTGCGAAGATAAAACGAGAGATAGAGAATATCTGTGCAGAGACAATGGATGAGAATGGGTTTGAAGAGATTGTGACACCTCTTTTCTCGTATCATCAGCACAGTTCATTTGAAGATGAAAAGAAACTCTTACACCTTCATGATGAGCATAACCATACTGTAACCCTTAGAGCCGATTCTACAGCTGATGTAGTGCGAATTGTAACCAAAAGAATTGGGCGAACAGTAAGCTCAAAAAAGTGGTTCTATATTCAGCCTGCTGTTTCGTTTCCTACCCAAGAGCAGTATCAAGTGGGTGCAGAGATTTTTGATGGCTCTTTTGATGATGTGGTTAATTCAGCTACTATGTTGGTCGAAAAATTGGAGTTAAAAGCACTGTTACAGATTTCAAATATGAAAATACCTCTGCTTTTAAATGAGAACTATGGTGTAGATTTACAGCTTCTACACGATACAAATATTGAAGCAATTTTAGAGCTTGATTTGCCTTGGATTTCTAAACTGGTACATATTCATAAAGCTGAAGATTTAGAAGACCTAGATGGGATTCCTGATGATATTCAAGCTGAATTACTCTTGATTAAAGAGATGATTAAAAAGATTGAGTATAAATCATTGATTGTTGCTCCTCTTTTCTATGCCAAAATGAGATATTACGGTTCATTGACGTTTAGAATGTTTCATGAAAATGAGTTGTTGGTTCGAGGTGGATGTTATGCCATCGAGAATATTAATGCAGTGGGATTTGCACTGTATACCGATGCGTGTATTAACCAAAAAATGCAAGAGATTAAAAAATAGAAAAGATGGAGTAAGAATGAGTACAAAAGCAGATTTAATTGTAGGTTTACAATGGGGCGACGAAGGAAAAGGTAAAATAGTAGATCACATGGCACAAACACATGATTATGTATGTCGTTTTGCAGGTGGACATAATGCAGGTCATACGATTGTTGTTGGCGATAAAAAGTATGCTTTGCACTTAATTCCTTCAGGGGTTTTAAACCCAAATGCTAAAAATATTGTAGGAAATGGTGTTGTTTTATCTCCTGTAGATTTTATTAAAGAGATGGTTCAGTTTGATAATCTTGAAAATAGACTTTTTATTTCGGACAAAGCACATATGTTGCTTCCTTATCATGCACTTATCGACCAAGCTCGTGAGCGTATGAAAGGCGATAAAGCTATTGGTACAACAGGAAAAGGAATTGGACCAGCATACGGAGATAAGATTGCACGAGTAGGTCACAGAATGGGAGAGTTGCACGATACTGAAAAACTCTCTACTAAAATCGTTGATTTTTTTGAGATTAACAGAGCTATTTTTGAAGTAATGGGCGTTGAGTTGCCTGTTAAAGAAGCGTTAAAAGCAGAGCTTGATGGGTATGCTAAAGTCTTAGCTCCTCATATTGTTGATACAACTCAATTGATGTGGAAAATTTTGGATGAAGAGAAAAAAGTTCTTTTAGAAGGGGCTCAGGGAACAATGCTTGATATTGACCATGGAACGTATCCTTATGTCACTTCATCAACTACGGTAAGTGCAGGTGCATGTTCTGGTTTGGGAATTAATCCTAAAGATTTAGGAACAGTTACAGGAATTGCAAAAGCCTACTGTACTCGTGTTGGAAATGGACCTTTTCCAAGTGAAGATTTTGGAGATGAAGGCGAAAAGCTTCGTAAAAATGGTCATGAGTTTGGGACAACAACAGGGCGACCAAGAAGATGTGGTTGGTTTGATGCTGTTGCTATGAGACATGCTGTTCGAGTAAATGGTGTAGACCAAGTAGCATTGATGAAACTGGATGTTCTTGATGGTTTTGATGAAGTAAAAGTATGTGTGGCGTATGAAATTGATGGGAAAGAGATTGATTATGTACCTTATGAATTGGATGATGCAAAACCAATCTACAAAACATTCCCATGTTGGGATAAAACGGAAGGTTGTCGAACTTTTGACTCGTTACCTGATACAGCAAAAAGTTATATTGAAGTACTTGAAGAGATGATTGGAACCAAAATAGGTATTATCTCGACCAGTCCAGATAGAGACGATACGATTATTCGTTAAGGAGAGTAAATGAGACTAAAAGCAAAACAAACGGGCTATGTGGCTTCTAAAATTGGTATTGATTTAGCAAATGCTTCATTTGTCTCTATGCCAAAAGGAAAAGAAGCTGTTGTTCAAGCATGTAAAGAGGTAATCGACGAAAATCTTGAAAAAGAACGAAGACTTGATGCTAAAGTAGAAGAGATGCTTGATGAAAATTATGATGAGATAGAGATTCAGCAAGTAAAAGAGCGTGAACTTTTCTTTATGATTAAAAAGCGTTTAGCTCCTGAATTTGGAGTGATTATGAATTATGATGACCGTTATAATGATGTTTCTCATACCATTTTAGATGAGCTTTATGAAAATTATCTATTAGAGTATGAAGTTAATGAGAATCAAATACGAAATATCATTTTTAAAGCATTTAAAGCATTTTCTGATGCTTACGATAAGCTAGACGATACCGTTTATGAGAAAATTAAAAAAATGAAAAAAGAGTATGTTCCAGGTTCAGTGGAGTATGAGTTGGTTTATGAGCGTCTTTATGAAGAAGAGTTAAAAAAAAGGGGAATGTTGTAATGGAAAAAATTTCGATTTATTTAGAGAACGGAACACTTTTAGAAGCTAAAAGTTTTGGAGCAGAGGGAACATCGGTAGGAGAGGTTGTTTTTAACACATCACTTACAGGTTATCAAGAGATTGTAACCGACCCCTCTTATGCAGGTCAATTTGTTACATTTACGACTCCTGAAATTGGAAACGTTGGCTGTAATGCACAAGATATGGAGAGTACAGGGGCATACTGTAAAGGTATAATCGTTCGTTCATACCAAGCAAGACCTTCTAACTTTAGATGTGAAGAGACCTTGGCTGAACTGCTCAAAAAACATGGTGTTTTAGGAATTACTCAGATAGATACACGTTATTTAACCAAAATGCTACGAGCAGAAGGTTCTATGATGATGGTAGCTTCTACAGAGATTCATGACGCTGATGAACTAAAAAAAGTGTTGGAGTCAAGCCCTAGAATTGAAGAGGTTAACTACATAGAACAAGTAAGTACAAAAGAGTCTTATGTTCATAACGAGGCTCGTTATAGTACTGATACTTTTGAGTATGAAAAACCAAATACTTCTAAAAAGATTATTGCGTTAGATTTTGGAATTAAAAGAAATATTTTAAATGAATTGACCCATGCAGGTATGGAAGTGACTGTTGTTCCAAACAGTATGGAAGCTTCTGTGATTATTGAAAAATTTACCTCTAAAGAGATAGATGGAGTATTTTTATCAAATGGACCTGGAGACCCACTTATTTTAAAAGAAGAACAAGAGAAGATTAAAGAGTTAATCTCTGCAAAAATCCCTCTTTTTGGTATCTGTCTTGGTCATCAGCTTTTGTCTATTGCTCATGGATACGATACGTTTAAATTAAAATTTGGACACCACGGTGGAAATCATCCTGTAATGAATGAAGCAAATAAAACCGTAGAGATTACAGCACAAAATCACAACTATAATGTTCCTGATAATATTGTAGAAGTGGCAACGGTAACTCATACAAACCTATTTGATAACACTATTGAGGGGTTAAAATACAACGACTCTCCAAGTATGTCAGTACAACACCACCCAGAAGCAAGCCCTGGACCACATGAATCGGCTTATATTTTTGCTGAGTTCAGAGGGATGTTGTAATCCACTGTGTTTTTCTTGAAGTGTAGAATTTGGGAAAGGTTAGCTTTTTTTGGTCTTATCCGATGGAGATTGTGGATGAGTTGACGTATAATTAAAGATTAATCCATTTTGTGTTACACTTGTCATACAAATAAAGTTCAATGGAGAAATTTATGAAAAATGCAGTAATAAATGCAAGAATTGAGTCTGAATTAAAAGTAGATGTTGAGTCTATTCTAAAAAACTTAGGGTTAAGTGCAACACAAGCTATCAATATGTTCTATCAGCAGATTAAAATGCACAATGGAATACCTTTTGAGGTAAAAATTCCTAATGTGGAGACGCAAAGAGTGATAGAAGAGTCAAGAAAAGGTATTAATATTGAAGATTTCTCATTTGACGAGTTAGAACGAAAATGAGAATTAGACGACACAAGAAATTTTTGAAAGATTTTAGAGATACAAAACTTAGTGATAGTCAGTTTGAAAAATTTGTCTACTATATCAATGCTCTAAGAGAAGATACCAAACTTCCTTCTGAATCAAAAGACCATGCTTTAAGTGGAAACTATAAAGATTGTCGTGAGTTTCATTTGGGTGGGGATATGTTGATAATTTATATCGAGAGTGCTGTAGATGAAGTTATTTTGATGCGTATTGGCACACATTCACAGTTGTTTTAAGTAAATTAATGTATAAAAAATTGATATAATATTTCTGATGAAGAAAAAATGTTACTTAAGAGAGTATTGCTTAACAGATTATTTTTGTGTATATTTTGGAGTTGATATATCAAACTATAAAGGATGCTTTAATCAATACAATGAATATTTTGAGGGTGGGATAGACGCTCTTGAAATACCTCTATTGTAATCTCTTCGCCAAGATATTGAAAGTGAAGAGATTCCATATAGCTTACAAAATCTTCTTTGAAATCACTCTTATCGTTCACTCCATTTCTAAATATTTCAGACATTATCTCTATTTTAGGCACATAGTTTACAAGTTCTGTCATAAGTTCAGACTCTTTTAGTACAAAAATTTTTTCACTCTCTTTCATTAAGGCATTAAACTCTAACATATCATTTCCAATAATATCTCGGCTGTAATAGCTACTGTACTGTTCTTGAGAGGGTTCTAGTAAATAGCCTGCTTTTTCCCACTGTGAACTACCCCGCCATAAATGACGGAGCTTCCTAGAAACTCCAAACTAATATTCGGATATTAAGAGGCTTTAACGGTAGTCCCTACCGCAATTTAATTTTCTTTATTTAAAAGAAATTAGCTGACTTGGTTTTCGTCAAA
>CAYPCV010000222.1:0-11883 GCA_964409295.1 uncultured Sulfurovum sp. | reverse complement strand
AAGTAACACTATCACAGAAAGACTAGAGCTACTTTTGAAAAACTATGAAGCTGGATATGCAGAGATAGAAAAAGGAAATGTAAAAGCAAGAGTTGATGGAACAGGTTTAGAGGGAGACTATACTAAACTTATCGCTGTTGTAAATAACACTTTAGAAGTTGTAGATAAAGCATTTGCAGATACAATCTTTGGTTTAAATGCACTTCAAAATGGTGAGTTTGATGCAAGGATAACAACAGAGTATCAAGGTGATTTCAATGTAGTAAAAGAAGCAGCATCAGAAGGTCAAACAATTATCTTTGTTGGAACAAAAAAACAAGCTCGTTCAGCAGTTAAAGAGCATGCTATTAGATGTGGAATGCCATTTGTATCGACAAGATGGTTAGGTGGAATGTTAACAAACTACCCAACAATGAAAAAATCTATCAGAAAACTCGAAATCATTGAGCAGATGGAAGAGAATGGTCAATTAGAGCTTTTAACTAAAAAAGAAGCGTTAATGCTTACTCGTAAAAAAGCTAAACTTTCTGCATATCTTGAAGGTTTCAGACACATGAAAAAACTTCCAGACATGATGTTCGTTATCGATGCTGTTAAAGAGCATATTGCTGTTAAAGAAGCAAAAAGAATGGGAATGAAAGTTATTGCACCACTAGACACAAACTGTGACCCAGATGTTGTTGATTACCCAATTCCAGGAAACGATGATGCTATCCGTTCAATTAACCTTTTCTGTAAAGAGATGGCTGAAGCGATTATTGAAGGTCAAGCTGAATTGGCTGAAAAAGAAGGTAAAGATGCAGAAGTTGCACCAGCAGCAGACGCTGAACTTGGCGAAGCAATGATGGCTCAAACTGAAGACCCAGAAGTAGTAGCAGCAACAGCTGTTCCAACAGAAGCAGAAGTAAAAGAGATTGTTAAAGAAGCTGTTGAAGATGCTGAAATAAACAAAGATGAGCTTACTAAACTTTCAGGTATTGGTAAAGTTGGTCAAGACAACTTATACGCTGCAGGAATCACAACATATGCACAAATCGCTGCAATGAGTGAAGAAGAAGCAACAACAGCAAAAGTAAAAGCTGAGGCAGTTGCAGAAGCTAAAGAATTGGCAGGAGCGTAAGCAATGGCTAACTTTGGACCAAAAGATATTAAAAAACTTAGAGAAGCTACCAATGCAGGAATGATGGATTGTAAAAATGCATTAAAAGAGTCTGATGGTAATTTTGATGATGCAATTGCATGGCTTAGAGAAAAAGGTCTTGGTGCAGCTGCTAAAAAAGCTGGTAAAGTAGCAGCAGAAGGTGTTGTTTCTGTTCAAGTTTCAGACAGAAAAGCAGTAATTGTTGAGATTAACTCTCAAACAGACTTTGTTGCTCAAAACGATACATTTAAAGCTGTTGTTTCTGAAATTACTGCTCATGCTTTTGACAACAACTTGGCTGATGCAGAGGCGATTAATGCTTCTGAAATCAATGGTCAAGCATTTGCAGAGTACCTTTCACTTAAAATTGCTACTATCGGAGAAAATCTTGTAGTTAGACGTGCAGGAATGATTGCATCTGATGATGAAACTGTTGCAATTAACGGTTATGTTCATGCAAACTCAAGAGTAGCTGTACTTCTTGGTGCAAAATGTGAAGATGCTCAAACTGCTGAAAAAGTAAGAGTTGAACTTAAAAATATTGCAATGCACGCAGCAGCAATGAGTCCAAGTACTCTCTCTTACAAAGATTTTGATGCTCAATTTGTAGCTGACGAAACAAATGGTAGAATTGAAAAAATTAAAAAAGAGAACGAAGAGTTGGTAAGACTTAAAAAACCTCTTAAAAATGTACCTCAATATGTAAGTATGATGCAAATTACCGATGAAGTTCTTGCAACTGCTAAATCAGCTATTGAAGCTGAACTTGCATCAGAAGGTAAGCCAGAAAAGATTTGGGATAGAATTGTTCCAGGTAAATTAGAAAGATTTATCTCTGACAACACTCTTCTTGACCAAGAGCTTGCACTTCTTGACCAAAAATATGTTATGGATGATTCTGTAACTATTGGTCAACATATCGAAAAAATCTCTGGTGGTAAAGCAACAATCACAGATTTCATTCGATTAGAAGTTGGAGAAGGAATCGAAGTAGCCGAAGAAGATTTTGCAGCAGAAGTTGCAAAACAGATGGCGTAAACCCCTCCCCTATTTCTTCCCTTATTCTCACGTTTAACGTGAGAATAATCTTAACTAACCACCCCTTAACTTATTAGTGCTAAAATCCCATAAATTATTAATATAGGGAAATAGTAATGCCATTAAAACCAAAACTTACCAAGATACGAGAAGCCCGATGGTTCTCTAATTTAACCACAGCAATTATTGTCATCTACTCATCAGCACTGGGCTTAAAAAGTCTAATGGATGTAGATAGTGGGTACATGACCGTTATGTATCTATTAGATTACTTTGTAACCATCTATTTTCTGATAGAAATTCTTATTAAAATGTCTGCCGAAGAGAACTTTTTAGACTTTTTCAAAGATAAATGGAATCTTTTTGATTTTGTCATTGTGGTTATTACTCTGATTCCACTCGAAAACAGTACAATGGCTGCCGTAGCACGACTTTTACGAATTTTTAGAATCTTACGACTTATTACTGTTCGCCCAGGTTTAAAAAGAATTATCGACATGCTTTTAGGTGCTATACCCTCGATTATAGATATTGTTATTTTAATGTTTATTATTTTTTATATCTATGCCATTATAGGAAACTTCCTTTTTGCCGATGCTCCAAGTGGATTGTGGGACGATTTCTTAGTTTCAATGCTTACGCTATTTAGAATTCTTACCTTTGAAGGGTGGACAGCCGTTATGTACGAAGGAATGGAGATTTATCCTTGGTCTTGGATTTATTTTGTCAGCTTTATTATTATCGCTGCTTTTGTCTTCTTTAACCTTTTTATTGCTGTTATTATTGGAGAGATGGAAAAACTAAGAGACCAAGATGACCACGGACATGAAGATGAGATGGAAAAACTAGATATTGTTCTAGCTGAGATAGGAAAATTACGAGAAGAAATCAAAGAGTTGAAATCTGAAAATAAATAACAGAGATTTAACCAAAGTTCTTATATAATCGTTTACCTTATTAAAAAGAAAAACAACATGCCAAAAACCCTTTTAAAAGCAGAGGATATTGCTCACTCATTTGACTATCCTCTTTTTTCAAATATCAATTTTAAAATTCAAGAAAAAGAGAGTATTGCTATTCTAGGACGTAGTGGTTCAGGAAAATCAACTCTTTTACATATTTTTTCATCGTTTATCCGACCAAACTCTGGAAAAGTAGAGCTTTTTGATAAAAATATTTATGCTCTTTCCGAAGATAATATTGAAGATATTCGACGCAATAAACTAGGTATTGTTTTTCAAGCTCATTACCTTTTCAAAGGGATGAAAGCCATTGAAAATCTTGAAATTGCTACCCTTTTGGCAAATGAAGAGATAGACAACTCACTGTTAGAACGTTTAGAGATAAAAGAGCTTATGGAACAAAAAATTGGAGAGCTATCTGGAGGTCAACAGCAACGTGTCTCGATAGCAAGAGTTCTTAGCAAGAAACCCACACTTATTTTTGCCGATGAACCCACAGGAAATCTTGACAAAGAGACAGCACAGCTTGTAATGGATGTATTATTGGAATATATAGAACAACATAATGCTGGCATGATATTGGTCACACACGACGAAGAGATGGCAAAATTGTGCAACAAAAGCTACAAACTTGAAAATCAAATATTAGAGGAGCTGTAAATGACTATTATGGATATAATTATAAAAATTCTTCTTTTCTTTGCAGTATTTTATGGGGCAATTGCTATTAGTGCTTTTGTGGGTAAAAAAATTCGCGAAAAACAAGAAGATGAGAAAGAGAAGAAAGAGGAGAAATGATTTTCTCCTTCTAAACCCATAAATTATCAATAAGACGTGTAGTTCCCACAGACCCAGCCACTAGAATAATTGTATTTCCAAGCTCTACATACTCTATACTTTTAAATTGTCGATTAACCACAGCTACATACTCTACCTCTATTTCAGAGAGAGCCAAAAGCATCTCTTTTTTTATAAGTTTTACATTAAACTCTTTTTTTAATAGCATCCTTGTTGCAGACTTTAATGAACGCGATAAGCTTAGTGCTTTTTTTCGCTCCTCTTTACTCAAATAGATATTTCGACTGCTCAATGCCAAGCCATCTCTATCACGAACAATATCACAAGGAACAATCTCTACATTAATAAAATAATTTCGTACCATCTGCTCTATAAGAACTAGTTGTTGTGCATCTTTTTTTCCAAAATAGGCTCTAAAAGAGCTAGGTTTGTTATAAGCAATTAAATTTAAAAGTTTCATAACCACTTGCAACATGCCATCAAAATGCCCTGCCCGTTTTGTACCCTCTAAAATAAATCCACGAATAGCAGGTGCAGAAATAGATAGTTCATCTAATTCATACATCATTGCTACTGTAGGCATAAACAGTATGTCCACCCCTGCTAATTCACAAATCTTTGAGTCAGCCTCTTCCTTACGAGGATAGGCATCCAAATCTTCGCCCTCTAAAAACTGTGTAGGATTTACAAAGATAGAGACAACAACCGTATGGTTTTGAGTTCGAGCTTGACGGATAAGTGTTAAGTGACCTTCATGCAATGCCCCCATAGTCGGAACAAACCCAATACTTCCATGTAACATCTTAGTTACTTCAAATAGTGCGTCTATAGTATGAACGATAATCATAAATACCTCGTAAAAATTTATTTTTATTATTATATAATGAGAAAATCAAAACAAAGGTATTTTATGAAAAGTCTATTAATTTTCGGCACTATTTTTGCTATATCAGCCTGTACTCCTATTGTAAAAAAAGGTTCAACACAAACTATTCAAATTAATCAAGCAAATAACAGTAACTATATAGTTGTTGATAAAAAACATAATGATTTACTAAACAAAGGCAAAGAACTTATAGGAAAAGGGGTTAAAAAAGATGCAATTATTCACTATTTTAATCCTGTAATTAAAGATTATGAAACAACCTATGCTCATAGCTCTAAACGCATCTATACTGCACGTACACAAGCAGAGCATGACTTCTATTTAATGACAGCAAGTAATGAGGGGAAAACAGCTCATATACTCTCTGAAACATGGTCTCGTGCCTATTATCTAAAAGCCTACACTCTACTAGAGTTAAAGGAGATAAGTTTGGCAGAAAAGAATATTAAGAAAGCACTCTATCTTTCGCCATCAAACTCAAAATATCTCTCTGAATTAGGACACATACAACATATAAATAGAGCGTGGAGAGAAGCATTAACAAGCTATCAATTAGCAGAAAAATCTGCAAACTTTTTTAGCCCAAAAGAACTCAAACAAAAAGAGCTTCTTCGTGCTAAACGTGGTATTGGATACAGCTATACTGAACTAAAAGAGTTTAGAAAAGCCGAAGCTGTCTATAAAGAGATTCTAAACATCAATTCCAAAGACCCAGTTGCTCTTAAAGAGCTAAAATATATTCGTGGATTAAAAAAATAGAAAAAGTTAAAATTCTGCTTTTCTCCATTGAGCTGTATCATAAAATTTCTTGTCAAACTTATACTTATAGCTAATAACTGGTTCGGTTGGTACATAATCTTCTGCCAAAAAAGCACCCTCTTCTACTTTAAGTTCACTCGTCCAAGCAGGATTTGTATAGTTAGGTAACTCTACTTCGGTAGGGTCATTCATTGCCATTAACTCATTTTGAATAATTCTATCAACTTCGACATTAGAATGTAATCCATAATTATTGTTATAAAGATGTGTTTCAGATACAGAAACCACATCATGATGGGAAGAACATCCCGTAAAAAATATTGATAGAGATAGAATAGGTAGTAATATTTTTTTTAGTATTGTTTGCATAAAATACTCCTTATATTAATTTAATTTTAATTAAACTATATAATATTAAAACTTAAACTAAAATTATATTTACTGCAAAAATAAACGTTATTCACTAATATTAATCCATCCACTTCTTTAAAATCTTTCGGCTCTCTGACATTTAACTTACTATTTGTAGAGGAGTCAAACAAGAATATTAATAATTAAATATTTTTTAATTATTAATAACACAAAAAAATATTAACATTTTTTTGTGTTATAAATGGATAAACTTTCTAACAGTAAAAATTTCAAGGATAACAATGAAAAAAACATTATTAACACTATTAGCGATAGGGATTATTCCAAATACCTTAACAGCTCACACTATACAAACAGGAACGATTGAAGTAACAGGAGGAACAAGTTTAAATTTTAGTTCAGGAGAAATAGACCGAAATGGTAATGATATAGATTTGGATGAAACCGAACTTTCTCTTACAAGTCTATATTATATTGCTCCAAATCTTGGGATTGGTCTGCATTGGGAATATGAATCAACAGAGATAGAAAATAGTGATAGTTCAGAAACTATTATTGGCCCTGCGTTTGCCTTTAACATTCCTATTGCTCCTCAAATGAGTATCAAACCTCTTGGTTATATAGCACTGCTTAATGGTGAAGAGGGAACAACTGACTACGATGGTACAGAGTGGGGTCTTGGAGTAGATGCAAACTATTTTATTCGAGATAACATATCACTTAATGCAGGAATAGTCTACACAAGTCAAGATATTAATATTGATGGTGGTGGAGATTTTAAATGGACTAGTTTTCAAACAAAAGTTGGTCTATCTGTTTACTTTTAGTAGAGAGTTTAAAAATCAAAAAGAGAAGTTATTTTCTCTCTTTTTGAGAATAGTGTGAAGTTTCTTTAAATTTAATTTAGCAAAAATATAATAATAGAATATATTGATATAAAACAACGACTCCATACCCTTTTTTAGTTACCATTTTAACCATTATAACATTGGGAATTAGAGATGCTAGGGAAAATAATTATCGCCTCCATACTTACAGGAATTATTAGTGGTTTTTTTATCGCATTTTATGAACTGTTGATTGTCTTCGTGACCTATTTTATCTATATGGGGAATCCTTTTAAGACCATTCCCACTCTACCTGTTTGGTATATTTATGCTGTTCCTACCGTTGCTATTTTTATCGTAAATTATCTCTCTTCAAAAGACAAATATATTCGTGAATATGGGGTAAATGAAATTGCTGAATCCATCAGTGAAAACAAGATGATACTAACGATTAAAACACTCTTTTATAAAGTTATCGCCTCAACACTATCACTTGCTAGTGGATTTACAGTAGGAACAGAGGGTCCAAGTGCAGGAATTGGAGCAATGATTGCCTATCATGTCCATAAGGTCTTGAAACTACCTAAAATATTAATTAAGATGATGATTAGTTTGGGTGCAAGTGCAGGAGTAGCTGCCATCTTTGTATCTCCTTTAACAGGTATTGCTTTTGCTGTAGAAAATATCGCTTACCAATTTATAAAACAGTATATTACCTATCTTATTTTGGCTTCAGTTATTGCATTTGCCATTAGTATAAATTTTTTAGAACCTATTATCTTTTACCACTCAAAGGGACGTGAAATCGATAATAACTATATTCTCTCAAACCTTATTTTTATTCCATTTATTACATTTTTTATCTATTTGTATCTTTTTTTAAAAAAGAGGGTTCTCCATTTTATTGATTTAAAAATTTTTAATAACTACCATAAGTATCGTAATCATATTTTTGCTCTTCTAGGAGGTGGTGTTATTGGAACCATTTTACTTATAGAACCACAAGCTGCTTTTTCAGGGAAAGAGATTGTAATGTCCTTGATTAATCAAGAAAAACATGTTCCTCTTCTACTTATTTTCACCATTGTATTATTGCGTATTATCGGAACAACTATTGCTATTTATGCCAATGCTGTCGGAGGGGTTTTTTTACCACTTATGAGTATTGGAGCATTAATTGGCTACGGTTTTGGAGAGTTAATGACTATTTATGCATTTCCTGTTGAAGCTTTTTATTTCGCTGCGATTGGTGCAGCTGTTTTTATGGGGGTTATTATGAAACTTCCATTAACAGCATTAGTTCTTGCTATGGAGACTACATTTGATTATAATGTCGTTATTGCCACAGGAATTAGTGTGGTTTTAGTTGCTTATTTTTCTAATTTTCACTTTAAAATTAGAAAAAGTTATGTCAATAAAGCCAAGTAGAGCCTAGAAGGGTAAATATGGATAACAGATTTACCCTAGTAGAATTTAACTTCCTTAAAAAATTAGTCAAATTATTTTTTGACCTCTTCTTTTAACTCTTTTGAATTATCTACAGTCTCGGAAGCTCTATCTGTAGCATCATCTTTTACCTCTTTAGCCACATCATTTACATCATCTTTCATCTCTTTAACACCATCAATACCTTCAGATTTTACCTCTTTTACAGCATCAATTCCCTCTGTTTTTATCTCTTTTGCAGCATCAATAGTATCGGTTTTCATCTCTTTCATTCCATCAGTAGCTTCTGTTCTCATCTCTTTGGCTGCATCAGTCATATCCCTCATCATATCTCCCATAAAAGAGAAATTCGCTGAAGCTGTTGTTAACATTGTTGCAGTCAAAACGGTTAATAGAGTAAGTTTTTTCATTGTCAAGTCCTTTAGGTTGGTTGAGTTATTATAAGAAAAAACACCTTAAATATATAAGAATTATTAATTAATTACTATTTGATTAATGACAATAAGTTATTATTACTCAAATATTTTTATTAATAAAATCTTTATATATGCTCTTTTATTAGAAAAATAGATACTTTGGAATTATTAGATAAGATATATTTTTGGATAGTTCTATCGTCTAGTAACAGCATTTTTACAAAATTTAACATATAGAAAGAGTACATTTTTGGTATGAATAGAAGGGAAGAGAGAGTGACTACTATTTGCTCTTATTTTGTAGAGTCAAAAACTCTACAAAGTAATCAAACAAAAGAGTTAAACTACTAGAAATCGTAAGTAAGACCTGCTGAAAGTGCATCTAAAGCAGGAGCCCCTGATTTTACAACCATTTTTTCATAATCAACAAAAAGACCAATACCTTTCTCTTGATCCCCTTGACCATCAAACTCACGATTATAACGTCCATCTTTTGGAGTGTCTTTACTTAAATCAACTTCAACACCAACACCGAGAGCTAATGTTTCTGCATCAGTACGTTGCAAACTACCTTGTGTTGTTGTCTTTGCAAGCCCAATTAAACCATAAATATTACTTTTGTCTCCAACAGGAAGCATGGGTTTAATAAAAATTCCTGCATGTTTTACTGTACCACCATCATCTTTTAGACTCGTTCTAATACCTCTTGCTTCTAAACCAATGTATTTATTAAAGTCGTAACCAACTCTTCCAAGAATACCCATAGTTTTATCGGTTCCTGAATTTGCACAGCGTGAACTACAACTTGTTTCATAACGTGTTGCCACAATTCCTAAACCAGCATAAAAACCATTTGCATAAATATCTTTATTAGCTTTTTTTGGCTCTTCCACCACTGCTGTTTCTACAATTACAGGTGCTTTAACTACAGGTTGAACAACTTCTTCCACAACCATCTCTTCAACATTTTTTATATCTTCTGTTTCATATGGAGTAACAACTTCAAAATCTCCACCTGCATATCCAAAAGTAGTTAGTGCAACTAATGTAATAAATGATATTTTACTATTTTTCATAAAAATTCCTTTGATTTATATCTATATTTATATTTTAATATTTATTTAAAATTATACAGTTTTTTAACTTAAATTTTAAGTTTTAATAAAGAAATGAAAAATTAGTTCTGGAAAGTGTTCCAAATAAAAAAGAAGATAAAAACCATTGGAGAGCAAGCTCCAATGGTATAAGAGATTAAAAGAAACGCTTAGTTTCTCTTTTCAATAATCTCTTTTGCAACATTTGCAGGAACTTCATCATAGTGATCGAATTCCATAGCGTAAGTTGCACGACCTTGTGTCATTGAACGTAGGTCTGTTGAGTAACCAAACATTTCAGAAAGTGGTACAAATGCATCAACAATCTTACTTCCTGCTCTATCGCCCATACCTCTAACAATACCACGTCTTTTAGAGATATCTCCGATAACGTCTCCCATAAAGTCTTCTGGTACTTCAACTTCAACTTTCATCATTGGTTCAAGAATAACTGGTTTAGCTTTTCTACAACCCTCTCTGAATCCCATTGATGCAGCAAGTTTAAACGCCATTTCAGATGAATCGACATCATGGTAAGAACCATCATAAAGAGTAACTTTTACATCTTCAACAGGGTAACCTGCTTGAATACCTCTAGCCATTGCCTCTTGAATACCTTTATCAACAGGTTTGATGAACTCTTTTGGAACAACCCCACCTTTAACAGCATCAACAAACTCATAACCAAAACCAGCCTCTTGTGGCTCAATTTTAAGATAAACATGACCAAATTGTCCACGTCCACCAGACTGTTTAGCATACTTGTACTCTTGGTCAACAGCTTCTCTAATAGTCTCACGGTATGAAACTTGTGGCGCACCAACTTCAGCTTCAACTTTGAACTCTCTTTTCATTCTATCGACAAGAATTTCAAGGTGTAACTCTCCCATTCCAGAGATAATAGTTTGACCAGACTCTTCATCTGTTGCAACACGGAAAGATGGGTCTTCTGCTGCTAGTTTACCTAGAGCAAGTCCCATTTTCTCTTGGTCAGCTTTTGTTTTTGGCTCAACAGCTACCGAGATAACTGGATCTGGGAAATCCATTCTTTCAAGAACAACTTTATCAGAAGCATCACATAGAGTATCACCAGTAGTTGTGTTCTTAAGACCAACAACAGCACCGATTTCTCCTGCATAAATTTCTTTAACTTCTTCTCTTTTGATAGCATGCATTTTCATAATTCTACCAACACGCTCTTTTTTATCTTTGGTTGAGTTATGAACGTAAGAACCTGACTCTAAAGAACCACGATAAACACGAATAAATGTCAACTGTCCAACAAATGGGTCAGTCATAATCTTGAATGCCAATGATGCAAATGCACCATCATCAGTAGATTCAACTTCAACTTCTTTCTCTTCATCGTCCATCATCGTACCTTTAATGGCAGCTGATTCAACTGGAGATGGAAGATAATCAACAACAGCGTCAAGTAGAGTCTGAACACCTTTGTTTTTAAATGCTGTACCAACAGTCATTGGAACAATGTGCATTCCAATAGTCGCAGCTTTAATTCCAGCTTTGATTTCCTCTTCTGAAATCTCTTCGCCTTCTAGGAATTTTTCCATAAGCTCTTCTTGACCATCAACTTCTGCAATACTCTCAATAAGCTTTTCACGATACTCTTCAGCCAATTCCATCATATCTTCTGAAATCTCTTCTACATGGTAGTTAGAACCCATAGCTGCGTCTGTATCCCAAACGATGGCTTTCATTTGAACAAGGTCAACAACACCTTGGAAATTCTCTTCAGCACCAATTGGAAGTTGAATAGGAACAGGGTTACCTTTAAGTCTATCTTTAATCTGTCTCTCAACTTCATAAAAATCAGAACCTGTTCTATCGTACTTGTTTACAAATACAATTGAAGGTACACCATAACGGTTTCTTTGTCTCCAAACTGTCTCTGATTGTGGTTGAACCCCACCAACAGCACAAAATACTGAAACAGCACCATCAAGAACCCTCATAGAACGGTCAACTTCAATTGTAAAGTCAACGTGACCTGGGGTGTCTATAATGTTAATCTGTTTTTTTGCCCACTCACAAGTAGTAGCAGCAGAAGTAATAGTAATGCCTCTCTCTTGCTCTTGTTCCATCCAGTCCATTGTTGCAGCACCATCATGAACTTCTCCAATTTT